>NZ_JAWOAI010000080.1:0-25355 GCF_033194735.1 Streptomyces sp. W16 | reverse complement strand
CCGACCTCGGGTCCGGGCCCGCGACCGGCGCGGTCGCCGCCTGGAGGTTGCCTTCCGGCCGGTCGCCGAACCGCTGCCCGACGAAGAGGCCCCCACGCGCTCGGGGCACACGGCAGGCTCCGGGCCGCATCTCCGTCTCGTCGTCCACCGGGGGACCTTCAGCGGACGTGATGTGCAGTGGGCGCGCCGCCAGGGCGGCGTCCAGCTCATCGACGGCACGCGGTTACGGCGCTGGGCCCACGGCACTCCCCTGCACCGGCTGACCGACGTCCCCTGACACACGGAACGAGCCGCGGGCGCGGGGCCCACGGCTCGTTCACGGTACGGCCGCTCAGCCCTCGCAGTGGTTGCCCGCCGCCGGGTTCAGCAGACCGATCACGTTGATCGTGTTGCCGCACACGTTGAGGTCCAGGTCGATGGGGATCTGGACGACGTTTCCGGAGAGCACGCCCGGGCTGTCGACGGCGACACCGACGGGGTCGGGGTCCGCGCTCGCCGTACCGGCGCACAGCAGCAAAGCCGCACCCGCCAAACCCATCGCGGCCGTCAGACGCTTCCTCATGGAGAACTCCTGTCACTCGGAGGGACATGTCCCTCCACGCTGACGGTGCTCCGGGGGGTCACGACACTCTTCGGCGTCCGAACGGGTGGCGACCGCCGCTCAGGCCGTCAGTCCAGCGGCCACCGTCGCCCCGAGTTCCCAGCAGGCCTCGGTGCCCGCCTTGGCGGGCTCACCGGTGAGCGTCACCGGGTCCGCCGCGCGCCGCCAGCCCAGCCCGGTCGTGATCGACTCGATGCCGCGCACGGCTCCCGTCACGTCGTTCCCGCCGTGCACGTAGTACCCGAAGGGCCTGCCGCGCGTCTCGTCCAGGCACGGGTAGTAGATCTGGTCGAAGAAGTGCTTGAGGGCACCGGACATGTAGCCGAGGTTCGCGGGCGTGCCGAGGACATACCCGTCGGCGGCCAGCACGTCCGACACGGTCGCGGACAGGGCGGCACGCCGTACGACCTGCACGTCCTCGATCTCCGGGGTCGTCGCGCCGGAGACGACGGCTTCGAACATTGCCTGGCAGTTGGGCGAGGGGGTGTGATGCACGATCAGCAAGGTGGGCACGCGGTGAACCTACCCGTCGGCCGGTTCCACCCTGGTCACGGTGCCCTGGGTGTTGGCCTCCAGAAAACCGTCGGAGCCGTAGTCGTCGCTCAGATAGATCGCCATGCCCGCCGGGGTGTCGCCGCCGTTGGTGCTCGGCGACCGGAGCAGCAGGTAACGGCTCGTCGGTTTCTCGACCTTCAGGTCCTTCTTCGCGCGCGTCAGCAACGCGGGAACGGCGTCCCAGTTGAAGTCGTCGAGCTTCACCGGCTTGTCTCCGTCGATCATCGTGCCCTTGTCGTCGAACCCCTCGTCGAAGCCGGTGCCGGAGCGGTAGGTGTAGCTGACGTACTTGGTCTCGCTGCCCTTCACCATCACCTCCGCGATGACGTACCCCGGGTAGACGGAGAAGTCGGCGAATCTGTCGCTGCCCGTCTTCTCCTTGAAGGCCTTGATCGCGGTCCGGATACCGTCCGGGGTGAGCATGTCCTGGGTCTTCACGGCGGCGCTGCTCCGACTCGCCGAGACGGTGGGCGTGGTCTGGTGCGTCTGTCCGGTGGCAGTGGCGCCCGGGGACGTACTCGTGTCCTTCTTGTCGTTCCCGTCCGGCAGCACCTTCCAGGCGAGCGTCCCCACCAGCAGTACGCCCACGACGCTGGAGGCGACCGTGACGCCCCGGTTCCGCTTCGCCGGGCGTCGCCGACTGCCCGTCACCTGCATTCCGTCGGTGGGCGGCAGCGGCGGAGGCACCGGAGGTGCGAGCCGGTACGAGGTGGTCTCGGGGCGGCGGTCCTCGGGCTGTGCCGCGGCGACGTCCAGCATCCGGCCGACCGTCCCGGCGTCCGGCCGCGACTCGGGATCGCGGACCAGCACGCAGGACAGCACCGGCGTCAGCGATCCGGCCCGTACCGGTGGCGGAACGTCCTCCTGGAGTACGGCGGCCAGCGTGGCCAGGGTCGTACCGCGCTGGAGCGGGTGGTAGCCCTCGACGGCGACGTACAGCATCATCGCGAGCGACCACAGGTCGGCGGCGGGGCCGCCGCTCTGGCCGGAGACCCGCTCCGGGGCCATGTAGTCGGGGGTGCCGATGATCGAGCCGGTGGCGGTGAGGGCGGTGGCGTCGCGGATCGCGGCGATGCCGAAGTCGGTGAGGACGGGGCGGCCGTCGGTGCGCAGCAGGACGTTGGCGGGTTTCACGTCACGGTGCTGGACGCCCGCCTCGTGCGCCGCGTTCAGGGCGTCGAGCACTCCGCGGCCGAGTTGGGCGGCCTCGGCGGGGGCCATGGGTCCGCGGGCCAACCGGTCGGCGAGCGAGCCGCCTTGGACGAGTTCCATGACGAGCCACGGGTAGGTGCCCACGCCCTCGTCGACGATGTGATGGATCGTCACCACGTTCGGGTGCTCGACCCTGGCCAGGGCACGCGCCTCGCGCAGGACCCGCTGGCGCAGCATCTCCGCGGCGCCCGGGTCGTACTCGGCGAGGTCGATGTCCGGCGGCCGGACCTCCTTGACCGCGACGTAGCGGTGCAGCAGCAGGTCGCGGGCGCGCCACACCGTGCCCATGCCACCGCCGCCGAGCCGGGACTCCAGCTCGAAGCGGCCGTCGACGACCCGTCTGTCGGTCTCGCCCTCGTTCATGCGGAGGAGCTTATGTGACGAACGTGCACGCCTGTGCCGCGAGTTCAGAAGGTGAGAAACGTCCGGGCCGACCCGCGAGGGCCGACCCGGACGTCAGGTGGTGCGGAGTGCTCAGACCAGGTCGAAGCGGTCCAGGTCGGAGACCTTGACCCAGGCGGCGACGAAGTCGTTCACGAACTTCGCCTTCGCGTCGTCGCTCGCGTAGACCTCGGCGAGCGCGCGGAGTTCGGAGTTCGAGCCGAAGACGAGGTCGGCACGGGTGCCGGTCCACTTGACCGCGCCGGAGGCGTCGCGGCCCTCGAAGGTCTGCTGGTCCGAGGAGGTCGAGGACCAGGTGGTGCCCAGGTCGAGCAGGTTGACGAAGAAGTCGTTCGTCAGCGTGCCGACCTTGTCGGTGAGGACACCGTGGGTGGACTGGCCCTGGTTGGCGCCCAGGACACGCAGGCCGCCGACGAGGACGGTCAGTTCGGGGGCGCTCAGCGTGAGCAGGTTGGCCCGGTCGAGCAGCAGGTATTCGGCGGGGAGGCGGTTGCCCTTGCCGAGGTAGTTGCGGAAGCCGTCGGAGGTCGGCTCCAGCGCGGCGAACGACTCGACGTCCGTGTGCTCCTCGGTCGCGTCGACACGGCCCGGTGTGAAGGGGACCTCCACCTCGACGCCGCCGTCCTTGGCGGCCTTCTCGACCGCGGCGGCACCGCCGAGGACGATCAGGTCGGCGAGGGAGACCTTCTTGGCGCCGGAGTTGAACTCCTGCTGGATGCCTTCGAGGACCCGCAGCACAGAAGCGAGCTGGTCGGGGTCGTTGGCCTCCCAGCCGCGCTGCGGCTCCAGGCGGATACGGGCACCGTTGGCGCCGCCGCGCTTGTCGCTGCCACGGTGGGTGGAGGCGGACGCCCACGCGGTGGACACGAGCTGCGAGACGGTCAGGTCCGAGGCGAGGATCTTCGCCTTGAGGGCCGCGACGTCGGCGGCGTCGATGGTCTCGCCCTCGGCCTGCGGCAGCGGGTCCTGCCACAGCAGGGTCTCGGAGGGGACCTCCGGGCCGAGGTACAGGGACTTCGGGCCCAGGTCGCGGTGGGTCAGCTTGAACCAGGCGCGGGCGAAGGCGTCCGCGAACTGGGCCGGGTTCTCGTGGAAGCGCTTCGAGATCTCACCGTAGATCGGGTCGAAGCGCAGCGAGAGGTCGGTGGTGAGCATCGTCGGGAGCTTCTTGGCGTCGCTGTGGGCGTCCGGGATGATCGCCTCGGCGTCCTTGGCCACCCACTGGTTGGCGCCGGCGGGGCTCTGGGTGAGCTCCCACTCGTAGCCGAAGAGGATGTCGAAGAAGTCGTTGCTCCACTGGGTGGGCTTGGTGGTCCAGGTCACCTCAAGGCCGGAGGTGATCGCGTCGCCGCCCTTGCCGGTGCCGTAGGTGGACTTCCAGCCCAGGCCCTGCGCCTCCAGCGGGGCGGCCTCGGGGTCGTCGCCGACCGACTCGGCCGGGCCCGCGCCGTGGGTCTTGCCGAAGGTGTGACCACCGGCGATGAGGGCGACGGTCTCCTCGTCGTTCATCGCCATGCGGCGGAAGGTCTCACGGATGTCGCGGGCCGCGGCCAGCGGGTCCGGGTTGCCGTTCGGGCCCTCGGGGTTGACGTAGATGAGGCCCATCTGGACGGCGCCGAGCGGGTTCTCCAGCTCGCGGTCGCCGGTGTAGCGCTGGTCGTCGAGCCAGGTGGTCTCGGGCCCCCAGTACACGTCCTCGTCGGCCTCCCAGACGTCGGCGCGGCCACCGGCGAAGCCGAAGGTCTCGAAGCCCATCGTCTCCAGCGCGACGTTGCCGGTGAGGATCATGAGGTCGGCCCAGGAGATGGACTGGCCGTACTTCTTCTTGACCGGCCACAGCAGACGGCGGGCCTTGTCGAGGTTGCCGTTGTCCGGCCAGCTGTTCAGCGGCGCGAAACGCTGCTGGCCACGGCCGCCACCGCCGCGGCCGTCGCTGATGCGGTAGGTGCCGGCGCTGTGCCAGGCCATCCGGATCATCAGCGGGCCGTAGTTGCCGAAGTCTGCCGGCCACCACTCCTGCGAGGTGGTCAGCACCTCGGCGATGTCCTGTTTGACGGCCGCGAGGTCGAGGGCACCGAACGCCTCGGCGTAGTCGAAGTCCGCGCCGAGCGGGTTCGCGACCACCGGGTCCTTGGCGAGGATCTTCAGGTTGAGGCGCTCCGGCCACCACTGACGGTTACCGCCGCCCTGGGTGGGGTGCGCGGCGCGCCCGTGCGCGACGGGGCAGCCCCCGGCGTCCTCCGACTTCGCGTCCGTGACGATTGCGTCGTGGTTCTCAGACATGGGAATCCTTCCAAACGGGGTGGATCACGTGGCTCAGGAACTGGGGGCCGCGGTACAGGTGGGGCACAGGCCCCAGTAGATGACCTCGGCCTCGTCGATCGAGAAGCCTTGGTCGTCGGCGGCGGTCAGGCAGGGTGCCTCACCGACCGCGCAGTCGACGTCGGCGACGACACCGCACGACCTGCACATGAGGTGGTGGTGGTTGTCGCCGACGCGTCCTTCGAAGCGGGCGGGGCTGCCTGCCGGTTCGATACGGCGTATGAGTCCTGCCGAGGTCAGCGCGTGGAGGGCGTCGTAGACGGCCTGGAGCGATATGTGTCCTACACGGTCACGGACCCCGGAGGCGACCGCCTCGACATCGAGGTGGTCACCGTGCCGGACGGTCTCCAGCAGTGCGACGCGGGCTGCCGTCACCCGCAGGCCGGCACCGCGCAGCTCCTCGGCGGTGGTCGGTGGCTGGGATGCGGTCATGGCGCTCAACCTACAGCCATAAACACGAGTGATTCAAGAAAACAAACAGTTCAAGTTTGATGTCGTGCAGGGGTGGGCGATGTGGAGCGGTCCCATGTGGTGGCGGTGACCCCACGTTCCCGCAATGCCGCCTTGCGAACTTTGCCGGTCGCGGTGAGCGGGAGCTCCCGGACGGTGTCGATGTAGCGGGGCACCGCGAAGGCGGGCAACTCCTCCGCGCAGTGCCGTACCAGGTCCCGGAGGTCCAGCGCCTGCCCGGGCACGGGGACGACCGCGACCATGACCTCGTCCTCGGCCAGCTCCGAGGGCACCGGGAAGGCCGCCGCGTCGGCGACCGCCGGGTGCGCGCGGACGGCGGACTCCACCTCGTGCGAGGAGACGTTCTCGCCGCGCCGCCGGATGACGTCCTTGATCCGGTCGACGAACCGGAACCAGCCGTCGGGCTCGCGCACCACCCGGTCGCCGGTACGCCGCCACGCGGTGGGGCCCGGCTCCGGCTCCCCCAAGTAGCCGGTACAGAAGGCGAATCGGTGTGCGCTGCGGACGAGCAGCTCGCCGGGGACTCCGTCCGCGACAGGGGCGAGCAGTTCGTCGCCCACGCGCGCGGAGAAGCCGTCGCGCACGGTGCCGAGATATCCGGGCCGCTGCTCCTCGGGCGTCGACCCGATCACGAGGTTCGTCTCCGTCGACCCGAACCCGTCGACGAGCGTGACCCCGAACCGCTCACGGAACGCCTCCCACGCGGACCCCGGAGTGGCCGGGGAGAGTCCACGCCAAGCCCGGTGCGCGCGGTCGGCGGGGCCCGGCGGCTGCGCCAGCAGCATCGGCACCATCGCGCCCAGCAGATAGACGACGGTCGCCCCGGTCCCGGCCACCCGCCCCCAGTACCGCGATGCCGAGAACCGCTCGTCGATCACACAGCTCGCGCCCACCGCCATCGCGTGCGCGAGGGTGTTCAGCGCGTTGGTGTGGAACAGCGGGAGGCAGGTGTACAGCACGTCGTCGGCGGTGAGGCGGAGCGAGTCGGAGACGTTGCGGCCCCACCAGACGGTCTGCGCGTGCGGGCACCGCACCCCGCGCGCCGTCCCCGTGGTGCCGGAGGTGAACAGCACGAACGCGGTGTCGTCCGGACGCACTTGGGCCGCCGGTACGGCGGGCGCCGTGCCCGGAGCCGGTACGCCGTCCCCGCCGACGACCCACAACTCCCCCTGGAATCCGGCCGCCACGACACGTTCCGCCAACTCCTCCTCCACCAACAGGAATCGCGGTTCCGCCGCACGCAGCACCTGCCGGAGTCCACCACCCCGCAGCCCGGTGTTGAGCGGGATCAGCACCGCGCCCAGCCAGGCGCAGCCGAGGACGAGGTCGACGAACTCGATCCGGTTGCCCGCCATGACGGCGACGCGGTCCCCCGGGCGGCAGCCGCGCTCCGCGAGCGCGCCCGCCATGGTGGCCGCGGCCGTACGGGTCTGCGCGTACGTCCGGGTCACCTCCCCCATCCGCAGGAAGGTCCGTCCGCCGAACTCCCCGGCCGCCGCGTCGAGGAGGCCGGGGACGGTGTCGATCACCGCAGGACTCCGGCCTCCCGGAGCTGCCGGACGCGCTCCGTCGAGAATCCCGCCACCTCTCTCAGTACGGCGTCGGTGTCGGCGCCGAGCGCGGGCGCGGCCTCGCGGATCCCGCCGGGTGTGCGGGTCAGGCGGATCGGGACGCCCTCGTGGAGGAAGGCGCCCGCGACCGGGTGCTCCTTGCGCACATAGAAGCCGCGGGCCCTCAACTGCGGGTCGTGCTCGACGAGTTCGCGGCCGTCCTGGACCGCGCCGGCCGGGACGCCGTGTGCCTGGAGCGCCTCAGCGGCGACGTCGGCGGGGAGCGTGCGGGTCCACTGGCCCAGCACGGCGTCGACCAGGTCCGTGGCGTGTCTGCGCGCTTCGGCCGTCGACGTCCGTTCGTCGGTGGCGAGTTCGGGTCGGCCGACGACCTCGCACAGCGCGGCCCACTCCGTGTCGTCGCGCACGCTGACGGCCAGCCAGCGGTCGGTGCCGAGGCAGCGGTAGACGCCCTGCGGGCTCCAGCTCGGGTGGGTGTTGCCGGCCGGTGTCACCTCCGGACCGCCGAGGAGGCTGGTGCCCATGTGGGCGGCGATCGCCTCCAGTTGGGACAGGTCGATGTGCTGTCCGCGCCCGGTGCCGGCGCGGTGCTCCAGTGCGGCGACCGTGGCGAGGGCTGCCTGCAGTCCCGCGACGATGTCGCCGTGGCCGTAGATCACCCCGACCACGTCGTCCGGCCCCCAGCCGGTGAGTGCGGTCAGACCGCCGCTCGCCGAGACCGTGTCGGCGTACGACACCCAGCCGTTGCGCGGTCCGGTGTGGCCCATGCCCGACATGCTGACGTAGACGAGTCCGGGGTTGATCCGGCGCAACTCCTCGTAGCCCAGGCCGAGTTTGCGCATGACCGTGGAGCTGAAGTTCTCCACGAGGACGTCGCAGTGGGCGATAAGTTCGCGCAGCACCGCGATGCCGTCTTCGGTCCGGGTGTCGAGCGCGATGCTGCGTTTGTTGCGGTTGACCTCGTTGAAGTAGCCATTGGTGTTCGGGTCCGTGTGGGGGCCGCGCGAGAGGTGCATGAAGGGGGCGAAGCGGGTGGGGTCGGGGCGGCCCGCGGACTCGACCTTGATGACGTCGGCGCCGTGGTCGGCGAGGATCTTCGTGCAGTAGGGGCCGGCGAGGACCCAGGTCAGGTCGAGGACGCGGATGCCGTGGAGGGCGGAGTGTTCGGAGGCTTGCCGCACAGGGCGTTCGGCACGTGGTCCGGCCTGAAGCAGGTCCTGGTCCGCGCCCACGTCCCGGACGTCCAACTCCCGTACCCGGTGGCCTTCGGGGAACGCGAAGGGGAAGCCCAGGTCGGTCCGTTCGCCCTCCGGTGTCCGTACCCGGGTGAAGAACTCACGGGCCGTGAGCTGCGGGTTGTCGGGGAGTTCGTGGGGCAGGTCGACGGCGGCCCAGGGGAGCTTTCTGGCCTGGGCGCGCTCCGCGAACTCGGCCTTCGGCCAGGTGCCCACGAAGTCCTGGACGACCTTGAACACGTGCTCCTGGTGTTTCTTGCGTTCGACCGGGTCCTGCCAGCGGGGTTCTGTGAGGTCGGCCGCGGCGTCCTCCTCGCGCAGCCAGTCGAGCAGCGCGTCCCACATACGGGGGCTGCCGCCGAGCCCGCCGCCCAGGTAGCCGTCGGCGGCCCGGAACAGGCCGTGCGGAACGAGGGGGTGGACGCTGCCGGGCCGTGGCGGAACCCGGTCCTCGTGCAGGTAGGCAAGGGTTCCGGCCTCCAGGGCGGCGGCCACGCAGGCCTGTGCGGAGACGTCGACGAGCTGTCCCGGACCGGTGCGGCGGGCGCGCAGGCCGAGCAGGGCGGCGATCGCCGCGTTGACGCCGGCGAGCTGTTCAGCCTGCTGCTCCGGCAGTCGTAGCGGCGGTCCGTCGGGGTCGCCGACCTGGGCGAGCATCCCGCCGAGCGCGGCCACCACGAGGTCGGTGCCCTGCCAGTCGCTGCGGGGGCCGATCAGTCCGAAGGGGGTGACGCGGACGTGCACGAGATCGTCGAGCCCGGCGGCGAGCGCCTCCGCGCCACCCGGGCTCCCGTCGAGGAGCACATCGGCGGTGGTCAGCAGAGCGCGCAGTTCCCCGGGCGAGGCGGGGACGACCGACCGTTTGCCGGCGTGCCAGTGGACGAACGCGTCGCCGCCCTGTTCGCGCCGGGTCTGGTCGCCTTCGGGCGGTTCGACGAGCACGACCTCGTACCCGAGTCCGACCAGCAGCCGGCCCGCGAACCGGGTGAAGGGGCTGGGCAGTTCAACGACGCGCGGCACGGTCTCGCTCACATCTCCTCCCCGGAGAGTCGGTCGTACGGGCTCAGTTGTGGCGCTGGTTCAGGAAGCCGGTGACGACGCTGTGGTAGTCGTGGGGCCGTTCCTCCTGCGGGTGGTGGGAGGCCTCGCTCATCACGTGCAGGTTGCCCTTGGGGATCATGCGGGCCAGCATCAGCGGGTAGTCGGGGGTGAGGAACGCGTCCTGCATGCCCCACACGAAGAGTGTCGGCGCGGCGATCCGGCCGAGTTCGGCGGTGAGGTCCTGCCAGTCGCCGCGCGGGTTGTCGGAGGCGCCGGCGAGGGCGGTCTCCTCGGGGTCGAGGCTCTGTTCGTAGCGCAGGGTCACGGTGCCGTCGGGGACGGCGTCCGGGTCGAACCACTCCAGGCGGGCGATGAGTTCACGCATCTTCTGCCACGAGGGGCCGGTGCCGCCGTAGTACACGTCCCGGGCGTTGCGGCCACGCCGGCCACCTTCCGGCAACGGCGCGAGGGGGCCGTAGAAGACGGGCATGCTGCCGGTGACGACCAACGACCGTACGCGCTCGGGGTACTTGGCGGCCAGGTTGAGGGCGATGGTGCCGCCCCAGGAGTTGCAGACGAAGTCGGCGCGGTCGATGCCGAGTTCGTCGAGCAGGGCCACGGTCTTGGCCGCGTGGTAGTCCCACATGGGGCCCTCGATGACGGGCTTGGCGGACTTGCCGTACTGGAGGATGTCGACGAGCAGGCAGCGGCGGTCCCTGGCGAACAGGGGGGCCACCTGCCCGAAGTCCGACCAGCCGGTGCAGCCGGGGCCGCCGCCGTGCAGGAAGACCGTGGGACTGACCGTGGGGCCGCCCTCCCCCAGTTCGACGTAGTGGTATTTGACGCCGTCCGCTTCCGCGTAGGCGCCCTCCGGCGGCGGCTGGATGTCCATGAGGTCCATGTCCCGATGGTGGGACGGCGGCGATCTCCGCCCAAGCGGAACGGTCCGCTGAGCGGGCCGGTTCCGTGGCGGTCGGGGTCGGCGCGTCCTTAGCGTCCGGGTGTGGGACGAGCACAGGAGGCAGCCCATGTTCCGGAACGCCGAGTTGGAGCTGGTCGAGGAGCGGGCCCGGGCGTCGGTCGGGAGGTGGGAGCGACGGTCGTTGGGGGTCGTACGGGCCGAGGACGCGGCGGAGTTCGCGCGGGCGGCCGGGGAGAGCGCGCCGCGTCTCGTGGATCCCGGCCACGCCGACTTCGCCGTGCATCCGATGTACGTGGTGAGTCTGCTGCGCGGGGCGCCCGGTGCCGACACGTCGGAGTTCCGGCCGGACGGCATGTACCGCGACGAGGTGCCCGGCACCGACGGGCTCGCGGTCCGGCTGATGGCGGGCGGCCAGGCGGTGCGGTGGGTCGCGGCGGCACGGGCGGGCGACCGGATCGAGCTGCGGCGCACGCTGACCGGCGTGGAGCGCAAGGGCAGCGGTGAGGGGTTCCTGCTGCTCACGGTGAAGAAGGTGTACGGGTCTGCGCGGGGGACGCTGGTCGAGGTCACGGAGAGGTTCATCGTCCGGTGACGGGCCGTCACATCACCGTCGGACAGGCCGTGTTGCCCGTCGAGCTGACCCCCGACGCGATCACCCTGTTGCGGTTCGGCGCGGTCACCCGCAACGCCCATCGCATCCACTACGACACCGCCTTCGCCCGCGCGGAGGGGCTGGCCGGTCCGGTCGTCATGGCTCAGCTGCACGGCTGTCTGTTCCATCGCGCCGCCACGGAGTTCGCGGGTACGGGTGGCCGGGTGCTGGAGGTGGAGTGGCAGAACCGGGCGCCGGCCTCTGTCGGGGACCGGCTGGTGGTGACGGGCACGGTGGAGTCGGTGGACGCGGTGAGTGGTGCGGTCGTGCTCGGTCTGATGGAGCGTTGCGGTACCGGTGAGGTGGTGTGCTGCCGGGGTCGTGCGGTGGTGGTGAGGGGGTGAGACCCACAGACCGATCTGGGGGTCCTGGGCAGTG
Source organism: Streptomyces sp. W16 (assembly GCF_033194735.1). NCBI lineage: Bacteria > Bacillati > Actinomycetota > Actinomycetes > Kitasatosporales > Streptomycetaceae > Streptomyces > Streptomyces sp. W16. Next base: position 13,993 of record NZ_JAWOAI010000080.1, on the reverse strand, counting down.
CCGTCGTCCGTCGCGGCGGCGTAGCCGAAGTCGTCCAGGTCGAAGAGGTCCTGGGCCATCGCGGAGGTGCCTTTGATACAGGGGCCGCACTGGGCCGCGTTCTCGCGGTCGAAGTACGCGGTGATGTCGGCGGCTGCGGCCAGGGGGTGGCGCGCAGTATCTTCGGCATGCCGGTGAAGGTAGCGAAGCGGGCCCGTCGCACCCGTACCGCGCCGCTACGGCCGGCCGACCGCCTGTTGTTCTCCTGCGACCCTGAGCTCGGACCGTGAACCGCTCCCGGGCGTCAGCCTCACCTTGAGGGAGCGTCAGCCTCGCTGTTGGCGGGGTGCTGGGTGGGGACGAGATGGTGGGCGACGCTGCGCAGCTTCTCGCAGGTTTCCTCGTGTTCGCGTTCGGGCCGGGACTGCCGTACGACTCCGGCGCCGGCCTGGAGCCAGCACTGGTCCTCCAGCCGGAAGACGCTGCGCAGTACGAGGGCGGCGTCGAAGCTGCCGTCGGCGTCGCAGGTCAGGACCGCGCCGGCGTACAGGCCGCGGGGCCTTCCTTCGAGGGCCCGGATGACGGGGTACGCCGGCGCTTTGGGGATGCCGGTGGCGGTGACCGCGGGGAAGAGGGCCGCGAACGCGTCCCAGGGGCCGTGTCCTTGGCGCAGGCGGCCGGTGACGGTGGAGGCCAGGTGCTGGACGGTGCCGCGGTCGAGGACGGTCATGTACTCGCTGACACGGGTGTCGTCGCACACCGCGCCGAGCTCTTCCAGGGCGAGTTTGACGGAGATGGCGTGCTCGTGGATCTCCTTGGGGTCGTTGAGGAGTTCGGCGCGCAGCCGGGCATCGTCGGCGGCCGTTCCGGTCCTGGCCCGGGTGCCGGCCAGGGGCCGGGTGGTGACCTGCCCGTCGGCGGTCACCTCGGCTACCGTCTCGGGGCTGAACCCTGCTGCCTGGATGCCTCCGAGGTCGAGCAGGAACGAGCGCGCCGGGGTGTTGGCCCGCCGCCCCTCGACATAGCTGGCGACCATGTCCACCGCCGTCGGCACCAGAACCCGCCGGGAGAGGATCACCTTCTCCAGCGGGCCCTGCCCGTGCAGTTCCAGCAGTGCCGCCGTGACCGCGGCCCGGTAGTTGCCGCGGTCCTCCAGCGAGAGGGTGATCCGCCCGGCCTGAGCCCGGGGAAGCCCGGCACTCCCGGCGCGGACATGGCCGACCACCAGGTCCAGCCGTTCCGGGGTGAGGGCACGGACGAGGATGTCTCGTCCGTCGGCACGCACCTCGTCCGTGGGCACGATCAGGTGCAGCAGGGTGCCCGAGCCGTCCGGGTGCGCTCCGGCGAGCACTGCGCCCAGCTCGAACGCCGCCCAGCCGTACGCCCGCCAGCCGGCCACTGGGGTCTGCGCGAGTCGTCTGCCCACCCGGCTCAGGTCCCCCGCGTCCTGACCACTCAGCCGGACCTCGGTCAGAGCGCCTCCGGCCAGGGCCCAGCAAGGGCCGTTCTCGTACACCACGTACGGGTCGAACAGACCGCTGCCGGCCAGCCGGGTCACCAGCTGCAGCGGCTCCTCCCGCAGCGGCAGGCGTACTTCCAGATAGGTGTTCCGGGTCATCACGGGACTTCCTTCTCATGTGGACGGCGGCCCCGTGCGCTGATGAGCGGGTACGAGTTCACGACGAATTCCGGGTGGTGCAACAGGGCCTGGAATTCCGTCAGTTCGTCCTGGGTCACCCCGGATGCTGTCAGGCGGTCGGCGACCTGCTCGGTGTTGTGGCGGTGCAGCGCGATGCCGGTGCTCCCGCCCGGCCACGCCTCGGCGTACGTGGTCGCCGTGAGGTCGCTCAGTCCGGCTGCTGCCATCGCCCCCATCACGCGCCGTCCCCACAGCGGATCGGCGCCGGCCTTCTCCAACAGGCCCATCAGCGCTGTGTGGACCCGGTCGAACAGGGCTGCCGACGCGTCGTCGGGCGCGGCCAGAACCGGTGTCCAGCCGCAGTCGAACTCCTCCAGCACCAGCCACCCGCCCGGTCGCAGGGCTGCCGCGAGCCGCTGAAGCACGCTGATCCGTTCCGGCAGGTGCAGCAGCACCAGCCGGGCGTGGACGAGGTCGTAGTCCTGGCCGGGCAGCGGGTCGCGGACGACGTCGTGCCGCAACAGGCGCACGTGTTCCGGCCGTTGTCGTGGGGCGGCCCAGCGCGGTTCGAGCTCGGTGACCGTCACCTCGCCCCGCGGCCCCACCCGCTCTCCCAGCCAGTCGCCCAACGAGGCTCCGCCACCGCCGACTTCCAGGCATCTCCACCCGGCGGTGAGCCCGGTCAGCTCCAACTGGCGTCGGGAAACGGGGTCGTAGCACGACTCCAGGGCCGTGAAGCGGCCGACGGTCTGCAGGGCGGCACTGTCGAAGAGGTAACGGGACACGGACTACCGCCAGGTGACGAAGGGGACGGTGCCTTCACATGGTCACGTAGTGCACGGGAGCGAACACAGGGCGTTCAGAGGTGGGTGGAGGACGAGGCGTACACCGGTGGCCCTGAGAGAGCTTGTTTGCACGAGGGCTGGATCAGCGCAACGTGGACTGCGCAACTCGGCTGCCGGTTGAAGTGATCGACTGTCGGGTGGCTCGGCACTCAGTAGGCCTGGACTCCGTGCCTCGTGAAGCGTTCGCGAACCTTCTCGATCAGGTCGGGGTCGGGCACCGGATTGTCGTGCAACGGGAAGGGGATACCAAGGGCTTCGTATTTCGCGGCGCCGAGTTTGTGGAAGGGCAGCACGTCGACCCGCTCGACCGCGCCGAGTCCCGCCACGAAGCCGGCCAGGGCGTCCACGGACTCCAGGTCGTCGGTCCAGCCGGGGACCAGGACGTACCGGATCCACATGGGGACGCCGAGTCGGTCCAGCCGCGTCGCGAAGTTGAGGGTGGGAGAGAGCTCGCCGCCGGTCAGTTTCCGGTAGGTGTTGACGTCGAACGACTTGATGTCGAGGAGCACCAGGTCGGTGTCGGCGAGGAGTTGGTCGGTGGCGCGGGCGCCGAGGAAGCCGGAGGTGTCCAGCGCGGTGTGCAGACCGGCTTCCTTGCAGCGGCGCAGGACTTCCGCGGTGAACGCCGGCTGGAGCAGTGGCTCGCCGCCGGTGAGGGTGACCCCGCCGCCGGCCGTGGTGACGAAGCCGCGGAACTTCTCGATCTCCGCCATCACCGCGTCGACGCTCATCTCCTGGCCGTCGCGCATGTGCCAGGTGTCGGGGTTGGCGCAGTACAGGCAGCGCAGCGGGCAGCCGGAGACGAAGAGGACGAACCGGGTCCCGGGCCCGTCCACGCCGGTGGACAGGTCCCAGGAGTGGATTCGGCCGGTCGTCGCGGTACGCACGGTGCTCACAGCGATCCGTGGAAGGTGCGGCTGATCACGTCGAGCTGCTGCTCCCGGGTCAGGCGGACGAAGTTGACGGCGTAACCGGAAACCCTGATGGTCAAGTCCGGGTACTTGTCCGGGTGTTCCATGGCGTCCTCCAGAGTCGCGCGGTCGAGGACGTTCACGTTCATGTGGAAGCCGCCGGCCGACATGTAGGCGTCGAGGATGCCCACCAGATGCCCGGCACGCTCGTCGGGCGCGTGCCCCAGCCCCTCGGGCGTGATCGTCGTCGTCAACGAGATCCCGTCACGGGCCTGTTCGTACGGCAGCTTGGCCACCGAGAGGACGGAGGCGGCGACTCCGTGCCGGTCGCGGCCGTTCATCGGGTTGGCGCCGGGAGCGAAGGGCTGTCCGGTGTGGCGGCCGTCGGGGGTGTTGCCGGTGTGCTTGCCGTAGACGACGTTCGAGGTGATCGTCAGCACCGACTGGGTGTGCTCGGCGCCCCGGTAGGTGGGGTACTGGCGCACCTTCTCCATGAAGGACTCCACGAGTCCTACGGCGATGCTGTCGGCGCGGTCGTCGTTGTTGCCGTAGGCCGGGAAGTCGCCCTCGGTGCGGAAGTCGACGGCGAGGCCGGTGGCGTCGCGGAACACCTTCACCCGGGCGTACTTGACGGCGGACAGGCTGTCGGCGGCGACCGACAGACCGGCGATGCCGCAGGCCATGAAGCGGTGCACGGGGTAGTCGTGCAGCGCCATCTCGATGCGCTCGTAGGCGTACTTGTCGTGCATGTAGTGGATGACGTTGAGCGCGTTGACGTATGTCCGGGCCAGCCAGTCCAGGACGTGGTCGTAGGCCTTGGACAGTTCCTCGTAGTCCAGGTACTCGCCGGTCAGTGGGGACGTCTGCGACGCGACCTGTTCGCCGGTCATCTCGTCCCGGCCGCCGTTGACCGCGTACAGGAGGGCCTTGGCGAGGTTGACCCGGGCGCCGAAGAACTGCATCTGCCTGCCGACCTGCATCGCCGAGACACAGCAGGCGATCGCGGTGTCGTCGCCGGTGCACGGGCGCAGCAGCTCGTCGGACTCGTACTGGACGGCGCTGGTGTCGATCGAGACCTGGGCGCAGAACTCCCTGAAGGCGAAGGGGAGTTGGGGGGACCACAGGACCGTCAGGTTGGGTTCGGGGGCGGGGCCGAGGTTGTACAGGGTCTGCAGGAAGCGGAAGGAGGTGCGGGTGACCAGGGTGCGGCCGTCGGTGCCGATGCCGCCGATGGACTCCGTCACCCAGGTCGGGTCGCCGGAGAACAGGGCGTCGTACTCGGGGGTGCGCAGGAACCGTACGATCCGCAGCTTGATCACGAAGTCGTCGATGAGTTCCTGGGCGCCGGACTCGTCCAACACGCCTTCGTTCAGGTCCCGTTGGAGGTAGACGTCGAGGAAGGTGGAGGTGCGGCCGAGCGACATAGCGGCGCCGTTCTGCTCCTTCACGGCGGCCAGGTAGGCGAGGTAGAGCCACTGCACGGCTTCGTGGGCGGTGGCGGCGGGGCGCGAGACGTCGCAGCCGTACGTCGCCGCCATTCGCGTGAGCTCGCCCAACGCCCTTGTCTGCTCGGCGAGTTCCTCCCGGTCGCGGATGACCTCGGTGGAGGAAGCACAGGCGTCGAGCTTGGCCCGCTCGGCCTTCTTGGTCTCGATCAGCCGGTCCGTGCCGTACAGCGCCACGCGCCGGTAGTCGCCGATGATCCGGCCGCGGCCGTAGGCGTCGGGCAGTCCGGTGATGATGCCGGCCTTGCGGGCGGCGCGCATTTCGGGGGTGTAGGCGTCGAACACGCCGTCGTTGTGGGTCTTGCGGTAGGTGCCGAAGACGCGTGTGACGAAGGGGTCGGGCTCGTAGCCGTAGGCCTTCAGGCTGTTCTCGACCATGCGCAGGCCGCCGTTGGGCATGATCGCGCGCTTCAGCGGGGCGTCGGTCTGGAGGCCGACGATCAACTCCCGTTCGCGGTCGATGTATCCGGGGGCGTGCGAGGTGATGGTGGAGGGGGTGGCGGCGTCCACGTCGAGGACGCCCCGGGTGCGCTCCTCCGGGAACAGGGCGCTGACCTTCTCCCAGACGGCACGGGTGCGGGCGGTGGGACCGGTCAGGAAGGTCGCGTCGCCTTCGTACGGCGTGTAGTTGGCCTGGATGAAGTCGCGCACGTCGACGCGCTCGCGCCAAGAGGTACCCGCGAAGTCGCGCCATGCCTCGGACGCGCGTGTTCCGGCTGCCGCTGTCGTTGTCATCGCCGGTTCTCTCCCTTGCTTCGCACTGGAATCCCTCACTACCGATACTCGTGCGATACGTCGGCCGAGGAGAGGGCCGGTCAGGGCCCTGACCTTGGCCGTCCGACCCTCTGTGGGGGCCGAACGGCCCTCCCCGGTCGGGACACGCTCATACGACGGGCAGCTCGGGCCGGACGAGGGTGCCGGACCTGCCGTGGACGATTTCGTACGCCGCGTCCAGGGCCCCGATCGCGGCCAGTGCGCCGGTGCGCTCGACGAACCGGGCGGCGGCCTCGGTCTTCGGTCGCATGGAGCCGTCCGGGAAGTCGCCGCCGCGCAGCTGCGCGGGGGTGGCGCCGAGGACGGGCCGCTGGTCGGGGGTGCCGTAGCCGGTGTAGACGCAGGGCACGTCGGTGAGGACGAGCAGGAAGTCGGCCTTGAGATCCTCGGCGAGCAGGGCTGCCGTGAGGTCCTTGTCGACGACGGCTTCCGCCCCGGTGAGCGCGCCGGTGTCGTCGTCCGCGGTGACGGGGATGCCTCCGCCGCCCGCGCAGATGACGAGCGTTCCGCTGTTCAGCAGGTCGTGGATGGTGTCGGTCTCCAGGATCCGCTCGGGTTCCGGGGAGGGGACGACGCGGCGCCGGCCGGTGGTGTCGGCGCCGATGTGCCAGCCGCGTCTGCGGGCGAGCGCGGACGCGGTGTCGTGGGGGTAGACCTGGCCGACGAACTTCGTGGGGTGTTCGAAGGCCGGGTCGTCGGCCCGTACGAGGGTGTGGGTGATCAGCGCGGCGATCCGGCGTCCGGGCAGGGCGTCGTGCAGGGTGCGGGCCAGCAGGGAGCCGATCAGGCCCTGGGTCTGGGCGCCGAGCAGATCGAGCGGGTAGGGAGCGCTGAGGGCGGGGTCGGCGGCGCTCTCCACGGCGAGCAGGCCTAGCTGGGGGCCGTTGCCGTGGGTGATGACGATCTCGTGGTCGTGGGCGAGGGCGGCGATCGCGGTGGTCACGCGGTCGATGTTGGCCACCTGGACGGCGGCGTCGGGGCGTTCGCCGCGGTGCAGCAGGGCGTTGCCGCCGAGCGCGATGACGATACGCATGGCTCAGTCCTCCAGAGTGGCGACGAGTACGGCTTTGATGGTCTGCGGTCGGTTCTCCGCCTGGTCCGAAGACGATCGAGGCGGAGGACGAGAACACGTCGTCGGTGACCTCCAGGCCGTCCAGTCCGTAGGTGTCGAAGAGGTCCTGGCCGAGGTGGGTGCGACGGTCGTGCAGACCGCCCCTTCGCTGCCTTTTGGGGTCCTGGGCATGGCGGTACTCCTTGGGCAGGTTTGAGGCGGTCGAATCGATCCGTGCACGATCTTTCCCGGCGGCAGTGCTGGTGGTCAGTGGCCGGACGTCCCCCGCCGGGACCATGGGGCCCAGGGCGTCGTGTGCCGAACGGCCCGTCGAGCGGCCGGGGACGCCACAGGGAAGCCGTCGACAATGGCTTGAACTCCAACCCGACGCACGCCTGTGAGCTGATGAGATGGTGCCGAGCGGCATATGACGGGTGCGTGAAGTACTACCCCAGGTGTACTGATCGGGTGGGCCTACGTGTCTTGCCCTGCCAGGGGGGAGCCGGGGGGTGCGGGATTGGGCAGGGCGTTGGCCGTTGACGGGCCGTGGGCCGGAGTTGGAGTACTTCGCGGCGGCCCTGGCGGACCAGGGGTGTCGCGGGTTCGTGGTGGGTGGGGCCGCCGGGGTGGGGAAGTCCCGGCTGGCCGAGGAGTGTCTGGAGCGCGCCGCGGCGGCCGGGTACCGGGTGGGGCGGGCCACCGCGAGTGTCGCCGCGGGTGCGGTGCCGTTGGGGGCGATCGCCCATCTGCTGCCCATGGGGGTCGACTTGACCGATCCCGTCGCCGGATTCGCGGCCGTGGCACGGGAGTTGGCCTCCGGGCCCGGGCGGCAGTGGGTGCTGTTCGTCGACGACATGCATCTGCTGGACGCCGCATCCGCCGTACTGCTGCGGCAGTTGATGGACGCCTGTCCTCCTGCTGATCGGCACGGTGCGCACCGGTGAGCCGTGCGGGGAGGCCGTCGCGGCACTGCGGGGCGGGGACGCGGTGTACCAGGTCGATCTGACCGTGCTGAGCCCGGCGCAGATGGAAACGTTGTTGCAGGCCGCACTCGGGAGACCGGTCACGCGAAGAACCCTGCACAAATTGTCGGCCGCCAGCGGTGGCAACGTGCTCTACCTGCGTGAACTCGTCCTCGGTGCGCTGGCCGCCGGGAACCTGACCGGGGACGGAGAGATCTGGCACCTGGTCGACGACCGGCTGCCCGGCACCGCGCGGCTGACCGAGATCATCGGCACCCGGCTGGCCGCCGCCGATCCCGCGGGGCGCCCCGTGCTCGAACTGCTCGCGCTGTGCGAGCCGTTACCCCTGACGTATGCCGAAGCCCTCGCCCCGCCGCAGGTGACAGCGGCCCTGGAGCAGGCGGGACTGATCCGCGTCGGCCAGGACCGGCGGCGTGCGACGGTGTCGCTGGCCCATCCGCTGCACGGCGAAGTGCTGCGCGCCGGACTGCCGCTGCTGCGCCGCCGTACCCTGCTCCTCGACCAGGCCGCCCGGGTACAGGCGCGCGGTGCCCGTCGTCGCGGCGGTCGAGTTGTGCCAGTACACGTGTCGGCCGATGTGGCCAGTCGTTACGATCATGGCCCTCGCTTCGCTGACCAGGGGGTCTTGTGACGACGAAAGGCCCCACACGCCGCCATGGCTCACCGTTCGGATGACCAAACTCCGTCCCTGCTCGGCAGGTTCGACCTCTCCCCCGAACCGCCCGCGGTCCACACGAAGGTGCTGCGGGACGAACTCGTGGCGGCGGCCGAGTGGGCCGCCCAATACCTGAGCGAACTGCCCCGGAGCCCAGTCGCCCGTCCCCTGCCTCCGCAGGCGCGGTCCCGACTGCGTGCGGGACAACTGCGGCCACAGGGCGGGGAGTTGGGCGGGGTGCTGGACTTCGTGCGCGACGAGATCGCACCGTACCCGACCGGGAACGGACACCCCGCGTTCTTCGCCTGGGTCAACTCGCCGCCCGCACCGTCCGGGATCGTCGCCGACCTGCTGGCCTGTGCCGTCAACGCGACCTGCGGAATGGGCGAGAACGCCCTGATGGACCTGGAACGCGGCACCGTGCGCATGCTCGCCGACCTCGCGGGCCTGCCCGGCAGTACGGGCGGGGTGCTGACCAGCGGCGGTTCCATGGCCAACCTGCTCGCCCTGGCCACCGCCCGCACCTGGTTCCTCACCCGGCGCGGTTCCGCCGACGGCCCCGCCTTCGACCGCGACCACGCCCGTCTCACCCTGTACTACAGCGCCCAGGCGCACATGTCCGTCGCCAAAGCGGCTGCCTGCATCGGCCTGCCCGCCCACCGGCTGCGGCCCGTCGCCACCGACCCGCAGGACCGGCTGGACCCCGCCGCGCTGCGCGCCGCGGTCACCGCCGACCTGGACGCGGGCCTGCTGCCCTTCTGCACCGTCACCACGCTGGGCACCACCGCCACCGGCGCCGTAGACCCTCTCGGACCGGTCACGGAGCTGTGCCGGAGCGTGGGGATGTGGCACCACGCGGACGGGGCCTGGGGCGGACTCGGCGCCGCGGTCCCGGCCCTGGCACCCCACTACATGGGCGTCGGCGGCATCGATTCCCTGACCGTCGACCCGCACAAAACCCTCAGCGTGCCGGTGGGGTGCGGGGCGTTGCTCGTCCCGGACCCCGAGCACCTGCACACGGCCTTCGCCCACCAGGCCTCCTACCTCACCGCCGGCGAACCGGACGCACTGCCCTGGCTGTCCCACGCGACGATCGAACTGACCCGTCCCGGCACCCGGGCCCTCGGCCTCTGGGCCACCCTGCACCACCTGGGCCGCGACGGCGTCACCGGCCTGATCAAGCACTACCTGGCCCTCGCCGACCAGTTGCGCGAGCGGATCACCGCCGAACCCAGGCTTCACCTGCTGGCCGGCGGCCCGTGGCCGGTCGTCTGCTTCCGGATCACCGACCCCGACCAGGGTGCCAACCACAGCGACGCGGATGCCCTCCACACCCGCATCGCCCGCCGCGTCCAGGACAACGGACGCGCCTACCTCGCCACCGTCGCCGTCCACGGCTGCACCGTCCTGCGCGCCGCCCTGTGCAACTACCGCACCACCACCGACGACGTCGACCTGCTGATCCGCGAAGTCCTCCACGCCGCCGACGCCGAGCACTCCGCCCCCGGAACCGATCAGCCACCGCGCCATCGATGACCACCGGCCCGCAGCGACCAGGGAGACGTGCCCCTACTGCGTTCATGGCTGACCGAGCCAGTCACCTGCTGTCGCTGCCCCCGGTGATGTCCATGAGGGCCGCCCGTCCGGCCTCCAGCCGGGCCGCCGGGATGCGGAACGGCGAGCAGGAGACGTAGTCGAGGCCCACCCGGTGGAAGAAGTGGATGGACTCCGGGTCACCGCCGTGTTCGCCACAAACCCCGGTCTCCAGGCGGGAGTTGACAGCTCGGCCCGCCTCGACGGCCAGCTCCACCAGTCGGCCCACGCCCTCCTGGTCGATCGTCTCGAACGGTGACACGGTGAAGACGCCCTTCTCCAGGTACAGCGGGAAGAAGGAGGCCTCGGCGTCGTCGCGGGACAGGCCCCAGGTGGTCTGGGTCAGGTCGTTGGTACCGAAGGAGAAGAAGTCCGCGAACTCGGCGATGCGGCCCGCGGTGAGCGCGGCCCGCGGCAGTTCGATCATCGTGCCGATCGGGCAGTCGAGGGTCGTGCCGGTGTCCTGCTGGACCTCAGCGAGGACCCGTTCCGTCTCGGTGCGTGCCAGCCGCAGTTCCTCGACCGTCCCGACGAGCGGGATCATGATCTCGGCGCGCGGTCGGCCACCGGCCCGCAGCCGCGCGACCACGGCCTCGGCGACGGCCCGCACCTGCATGGCCATCAGACCGGGCACGGCCAGGCCGAGCCGGACACCGCGCAGCCCCAGCATCGGGTTCTGCTCGTGCATCCGCTCGACGGCGGCGAGCAGTTCACGGTCGTGCGGGTCCGGCCGCTCCTCGCGGGCCAGGCGTACGGCCAACTCCGTGCGGTCCGGCAGGAATTCGTGCAGGGGCGGGTCGATGAGCCGGATGGTCACCGGCAGTCCGTCCATCGCCGTGAGGATGCCGGTGAAGTCCTCGCGCTGGAGGGGCAACAGGGCGGCGAGGGCCTCCTGGCGGGCACTCTCGTCGCGGGCCAGGATCATCGCCTCGACCAGTTCCCTGCGCTCGCCGAGGAACATGTGCTCGGTGCGGCAGAGTCCGATGCCCTGCGCGCCGAAGCTGCGGGCGCGTACGGCGTCCTCGGGGGTGTCGGCGTTGGCCCGCACTTCGAGGCGTCGTACGGAGTCGGCGAGGGCGAGGGCGCCCAGGACCGCCTCGGTGAGCGGGCCGTTCGCGGTGCCGGTCTCCAGTGCGCGGCCGACGTCGGACGCGGTCAGCGACAGTGCGCCGAGGTGGACGGTACCCGCGGTGCCGTCGACGGAGACGGTGTCGCCCTCGTGCACCAACACGCCTGATTCCGTGGTGAATTGATGCGCCGCCGGGTCGACGGTGAGGGCTTCGGCGCCGCAGACGCAGACCTTGCCCATGCCGCGTGCGACGACGGCGGCGTGGCTGGTCTTGCCGCCCCGGCTGGTCAGGACGGCCTGTGCGGCGATCATGCCGGGGAGGTCGTCGGGGGTGGTCTCCCGGCGGACGAGGACCGTGGCCTCGCCGGCCGCGGCGCGTCGTACCGCCTCGGCGGAGTCGAAGACCACGACGCCGACGGCCGCGCCCGGTGAGGCTGGGACGCCCTGGGCGAGGGGCACATCGGCCGGGGTGGTGTCGAAGCGGGGGAACATCAGGCGGGTCAGTTCGGCGCCGTCGACGCGGACCAGGGCCTCGTCCGAGCCGATCGTGCCCTCCTCGCGCAGGTCGTGGGCGATGCGGAAGGCGGCTTCGGCGGTGCGCTTGCCGACGCGGGTCTGCAGGATCCACAGCTTGCCGCGCTCGACGGTGAACTCGACGTCGCACAGGTCGCGGTAGTGGTGCTCCAGGGTGCGCAGGTGGTCACTGAGCTGGATGTAGGCGCGCGGGTTGAGCCGCTTCAGTTCGATCAGGGGCAGTGCGTCGCGGACGCCCGCGACGACGTCCTCGCCCTGTGCGTCGGGCAAGTAGTCGCCGTACATGCCGCGTTCACCGGTGGCGGGGTCGCGGGTGAAGGTGACGCCGGTGCCGCTGCTTTCGAATGTCACGGCGGAGCGGAGGTTGCCGAAGACCATCGCCTGGACGTTCACGGCGGTGCCGAGATCCTCGGAGATGTGTTCGCGGTGGCGGTAGATGTGGGCGCGTTCGCCGTTCCAGGAGTCGAAGACCGCGCGGATGGCGCGGGCCAGTTGCTCGGCCGGGTCCTGCGGGAAGTCCTCGCCGGTCTCCTTGCGGATGATGGCCTTGAACTCCTCGGTGATCAGGGTGAGTTCGGCGGTGTCGAGATCGTGGTCACCACTCACCTCACGCTGTGCCTTGTGCGTGGCGATGGCCTGCTCGAACAGGTCGCCCTCCACGCCCATCACGGTGTGCCCGAACATCTGGATCAGCCGCCGGTAGGAGTCCCACGCGAAGCGCTCCTGTCCGGACGCCTCGGCGAGCCCGGTGACAGACCGGTCGTTGAGGCCGATGTCGAGGATCGTGTCCATCATGCCGGGCATGGAGAAGCGGGCGCCCGAGCGCACGGACACCAGCAGCGGATCGTCGGGCGCGCCGAGGGTGCGGCCCATCGTCCGTTCCAGTCCGGCCAGCGCGCGGGCCGCCTCGACGGCGAGCTCGGGCGGCTCCTCGCCCGTCTTCAGGTAGGCCTTGCAGGCCTCGGTGGTGACGGTGAATCCGGGCGGCACGGGCAGCCCGAGCCGGGTCATCTCGGCCAGTCCCGCTCCTTTGCCGCCGAGCAGGGCGGCCATCTCGCGGCTGCCTTCGGCGAACTCGTACACGTACTTGGTCGGTGCGGTCATCAGGGATCGGGCCTCTCACTCGTGGGGTACGACGGCCACGGGGCAGCCGGCGTGATGGATGGCGGCGTGGGTGACCGGACCGATGCGTGGTCCCGCCGGACGGTCGGTGAGATGCCGGCCGACCACGAGGAGGCCCGCCCCGGAGGAGGCCCGGAGCAGCACGGACCGGGCCCGGCCTTCCGTGACCGTCTCGGTGACCTCGACGCCGGGGTACTTGTCGCGCCACACCTGGAGTACGGCGGACAGGAAGCCGTGCCATTCCTCGGCTCGCCGCGGTCCGTCGAGCAGGCCGATCTCACCGGGGCCGAGCCTCAACGGGGACGGCTGCCGGCAGGCGTGGACAGCGCGGAGCCGTGCGCCGCGCAGCCGGGCCGCCTCGAAGGCGAACTCGATCACCGCGTCACACGGATCGCCGAGGTCGACGCCCAGGACCACGTCCCGGTAACCGATGAGGATGGAGGGGCGGCCTCCGGGTGCCGGAAGGTGTTCATCGGTGGCTTCCTCGTCCGCCCGGACGAGGACCACGGGCCGAATGGCACGGGCCACCACGCCCTGCGCGACCGAGCCCACCAGGAACCCGGTGAACCCGCTCAGGCCGCGCGAACCCAGCACCAGCAGCTCGGCCTCCCCCGACGCCTTCAGCAGGGCGGCGGTCGCGGGACCCTCCACCTGCTGGTCGTACGGACGGACGCCCGGGGCCACGGCACGGACCCGCTCCTTCGCCTGCCGCAGGATGCGGCGCGCCTGATGCCTCCCCCACTGACTTAAGGGCGTGGGAGGTACCCCCATGGCGGCCGTGCCCGGCCCGCCGTCCTCCTGGCGCGGGCGCCAGTTCCAGGCGTGTACGAGCCGCAACGGCCGGTCACGGCGCGCTGCTTCACGGGTCGCCCAGTCGGCGGCGGCGAGACTCTCGGCGGAACCGTCGACTCCGGCGATGACGGGAGGCAGCATGATCCGCACCTCCTGCGCTCGGTCTACTCCTCCCTTCCAGCGTCGGCCTGCGGCCTGCGGGCAGGTATGGGCCGCCAGGTCTCCGTCCGAGGTCCGTTCGGCCCCAGCGCGCACCCGCCTCGGGCCGTCAGGATGGAGGGGCCACTCACCTGGAAGGCGGCGCACCATGGAACGAGTGATCATCGCCGGAGTCGACCGGTCGGCACGCAGCCGCGTCGCCGCCGACTGGGCGGCGCGCGAGGCGCTGCGACGCGGGCTGCCGCTGCGGGTGGTGCATGTGGCACCCCCGGAAAACCTGGACCCGGTGGAGCAGTGGCCCTACCGCCCGGACACCGTGGCGGACCACGTGGTCGCCGAACTCGCCGCGCACCACCCGTCGTTGACGGTCCGGGCGGTGAGC
>NZ_JAWOAI010000079.1:0-25386 GCF_033194735.1 Streptomyces sp. W16 | reverse complement strand
GACGGCCGGGAACGCGGGCCCGACCGCCGCGGCGAAGGCGACGGCCGAGGCCGTGTGGCCGGAAGGGAACGAGGCGGACGCCGGCATGGGAACGTGCCGACCCGGAAAGGGCGAGTCCTCGGCGCGGTGCGGGCGTGGCCGCCGTACAAGACGTTTGCCGAGCAGGTTGGCCGTGGTGGACGCGACGGCGACAGCCGCTACGCCGAGCACCGCGGCGCGGCGGGAGCGGCCGGGGCGCAGAGCCAGGGTGGCGGCGATCAGGAGGGTGATCTTGGAGTGATCGGCCGCCGCGGACAGCCGGCGCAGCGCGGAGTCCAGTGCGGGTGTGCTGGTGACCGTCACGGCCTCGTAGAGCGCCTGGTCGAGGCTGGCGAGGTCGTGCAACAGGCCCTGCGGTACTGGTTGTTCCCGCGAGTGACGGTCAATCATCGCTCTGCTCCTGGTTCTTGTCGCCTGAGGGGGCTGCCGGGTCGTGGCTCTCGCGTCCATAGGGCGACCGGTCGAAGGCGAGGCGCATCACGCGGTACCAGTCGACGGCCGGTGCGACGTACGGTGCCCCGGGACGTTCCCGCGGCACGCGCACCCGCAGCGCGCCAGGCCGTATCGTGCACACGACGGGCGGGGGCAGGACGAGTGCCTCACCGTCCACGGCCACCGGGATGGTCTCCTCGTCGGACTCCACGACGACGCTGCGGGACGTCAGGGTCGTGATGCCGCTGGCCCGCTCCCCCAGCAGCGCCAGTTCGGCGGCCTGTACCGCGCCCCCGACCCTGACCGCGATCACGCCGAGCGCGCCCGTGTCGAGCCGTTCCCTGCGGCCACCGGTCAGGGGGTCGGCCCGTGCGTAGGGGTTGTTGCTGACCAGCACCGCCTGTGGGGCCTCCAGCCGCTCTTCGTCGGTCCGGGCGCTGAGTTCGGCGCCTGCCTCGCCTGTCAACAGGTCCGGCAACTGGTCGAGGGCGGTGACCGCCTTGGCATCGCGGTAGTCGGGGTTCTGCACGATGTGCGCGTACGTACCGAACGAGGCGGTGTTGACGAACGGCCGGCCGGAGATGTCTCCCAGGTCGACGCGGAGTTCCACACCGTCCGAGAGTGCCTCCAGGCTGCTCACCGGGTCGTCCCGGTCCAGACCGAGGTCCAGGGCGAAGTGGTTGCGGGTGCCGGCCGTCACGACCATGAACGGCAGTCCGTGTTCGGCGGCCACTCCCGCCACCAGGGCCTGGGTCCCGTCGCCGCCGGCCACACCGAGCAGGTCTGCTCCCTCGGCGACGGCCTGCCGGGCCAGTGCCACCGGATCCGTGTCGAGGTCGAGCAGGATCACTCGCGCGCCCAGTGCCTCGGCCCGCTCCACGAGCCCGAACTTCCCGACCTTCCCGCCACCCGACCTCGGGTTCATGATCAGCACGGCCCGGCGGGGTGGGCGCACCGTGCGGGTGTGCATGCCGTGCGGCTTGCGCGGGCGGCGCAGGGCGCTCCTGGCGCAGCCGAGCGCGGCCGTCCACGCCGCGAGGGCGACCACCGCCACCAGCCACAGGCCCGACACGGCGTACAGCACCAGGACTCCGACGGGTGCGGCGATCGCCAGCAGGGCACCGAGGAACCGGGCGAACCCGCGGTGCGCCAACGCCCACCACAAGCCGGCGCCGGCCAGCCCGAGACCCGCCAGACCGAACAGCAGGATGAACCAGTGACCGGTGCCGGCCACCACGGCGGCCACGGCCCCGGCGATGCACAGCAGGGCGAGACGGGCCAGGGCTCGCGCCGCGCCAAGACCCGTGCCGGGTCCGTGGCGCTCCGTCTCACGCGTCGTTCCGGTCTCGTTCACTGTCACTTCCCGGTCATGGCTGGGTCGGACGGTCGTCATCTTGGCGGGTGCCACGGCCGCCCGTCACACCCGCGATTGCTGTCGGTGTCCATGGAAGTGACGTGGCGTGTCCCGCCTCGCCTTCGGCCGGATGCGGTCGGCGACACGGCCTCAAGCCGCGAGGCCGATCATGGTGGCGTGTTCGTACGCGCCCGTCCAGCTGCCGACGTCCACGACGCGGCTCCCGCGCCACGCGTCCGGGGTGCGGTGCCCGCCCCCTCGACGGCGAGGCCTTCGAGCTGCGACCTCATCGCGCTTAATGCAGCGAGTCCGGCGTTTCCCGGCCTCGTTGTCCCTGTCCGCCACCCCGTCTCCTCACGCCCATCGGTGATCGACCGAGCCGCGACAACGTACATCGCAGTACATCGCAGAGTGGATCAAGACTACAGGCCGGGTCATGCCGACCGTGTCGGACAACGGCTTCCGCAAGCGGCTGCGGGTGGCGAAACGGGGCCGGGGCCGGCCCGCCCGGACCGAGGATCCGCCCGGCCGGATCGGAACCCGGTCGCCATGGCGGCGCCGGGCACGGACTACGGCACGTACGCCCTGCACGACCCGCGCCGCCTCATCGGCGCCACCGCCGACCGCACCCGAGTTCAAGACGGCGGCGGAGTGCCCACGACAACAGCATCGTCGAGGCCCCCATGGCCGGGCGGGAATCACCAGGTGGCACCGGGGTGCACTGGAAGGACCAGATCCGGCCGGCAATCCGTCTGCGCCGTGCGGGACGGCTCCGGGTACACCCGCGTACGCCGCAGCACTGACAGGGCTCACCGCCCCCACGCACGTGGCGGCGCCCCGGGAGCGACTTCCGGCAGGTATCCGGAAGGGCAGATGGCCACCCTTCCGCCCCAGCACGGGCCAACCGTCAGACACCCACCGAGCGAGTGAGCACATCGGAACTTAAGGTGCATATGGCGCGCCCCGTGAAGGGGGCTCATGGTTCCGGTCTGGAGCAGGGAGTTGTGTCGTGGCGAAGGCATACCTGGTGGGAAGCGGCATCGCGGCGCTGTCGGCGGCGGCGTTCCTGATCCGCGACGGCGGGTTCGCGGGCTCGGACATCGTGCTGCTGGAGGAGCAGGAGCGTGAGGGCGGCAGCCTGGACGCGGCCGGCTCGCCCGAGACCGGATACACGATGCGTGGCGGGCGCATGTTCGAGGTGCACTTCGACTGCACCTACGACCTGCTCGGCTCGATCCCCTCCCTGGACGATCCGTCGAAGTCGGTCACCGAGGACACCTTCGCCTTCCACGAGGACTTCGCCTGGGACGACCACGCCCGCCTCGTCGACGCCACCGGCAAGGTCGTGGACGCGCACTCGATGGGTTTCTCCGAGCGCGACCGCCTGGAACTGGTCAAGTGCGTGGCCACGCCCGAGCGGGAGCTGGACGGCAAGCGGATCACCGACTGCTTCAGCGAGGGCTTCTTCCGCACGAACTTCTGGTGGATGTGGTGCACCACCTTCGCCTTCGAACCGTGGCACAGCGCGATCGAGTTCCGCCGCTACCTCAACCGCTTCGTCCACCTCTTCAAGACCTTCGACACCATGTCGGGGATCTACCGCACCCGCTTCAACCAGTACGACTCCATCGTGCGCCCACTGCTGAAGTGGCTCACCGAGCAGGGCGTGAGCATCCAACTCGGCACCCGAGTAACCGACTTGGCCTTCGCCAAGGGCAGGGACGAGCTCACGGTCACAGCCATCGCGGTGACCCGGGCGGGCCACAGCGAGGAGATCCCCGTCGGCCCCGGCGACCTGGTCATGGTGACCAACGGATCGATGACCGCGGACTCCACCCTCGGCTCGACCGGCACGGCCCCCGTCCTCGACACCTCCGGGTCGAGCGGCTCCTGGAAACTGTGGGAGACCCTCGCGGCCAAGCGGCCCGGCCTGGGCAATCCCAAGGTGTTCGAGTCGTCCGTCACCGACTCCTGCTGGGGCTCCTTCACCGTCACCACCAAGGACCCCACCTTCTTCAAGCTGATGGAGGACTTCAGCCACAGCGAGGCCGGCAAGGGCGGCCTGATCACGTTCAAGGACTCCAACTGGCTGCTGACCATCGTCCTCAACCACCAGCCGCACTTCCGCGAGCAGCCCGCCGACACCTTCGTCTGGTGGGGCTACGGCCTCTTCCCCGACAAGGAGGGCGACTTCGTCAAGAAGCCGATGCGGCAGTGCACCGGCCGGGAGATCCTCGACGAGGTCCTGTGCCACCTGCGCTTCGAACAGGCGCCGCAGATCCTCGACACGTCGATCGTCATTCCCGCCCTGATGCCCTACATCACCAGCCAGTTCCTGGTCCGCAGCCATGGCGACCGGCCCCCGGTGATCCCCGAGAAGTCCACCAACCTCGCCTTCATCGGCCAGTACGCCGAAGTCCCCGACGACGTCGTCTTCACCGTCGAGTACTCCGTACGCACCGCATGGACCGCCGTCGCCCAGCTTCTCGGCCTTGAGCGGCAGCCGCCCCCTGTGTACAAGGGCCAGCACAACCCCAAAGTCCTCATCGAAGCACTGGAGACACTCCACCGGCACTGACCGCCGCCGCATGGCCTGCCGGCGAGGAGGGTTGCAGCGGACAGGAACGCACTCCAACGGCCGCTGCTCTTCGAGGATGTCGAGACGCTGCCCACCACGGCCGGGGTAGCTTCCTGCGGGCGATCGGACGGTGCTTGGGCCAACCTGTACTGCTCGGGTCGGAAACGGACTCCGGTCACCCGGTGCTCGGTTTTGACGTCGAAGCGGACCGCGTGGTGCTCCTGGCTGACCCGCACTTCGCTGGATCGGTCCCCGTCGCGCTGAACCAGGCGTCGTCCCCAGGCCGAAGGCCGGCGGGGCCGGGAACTGCGTACGCTGCAGCGGTGATCGTCCGATGCGTCAAGATCATCAGACCCGGGACCTCGACGGTAGTGAGCGAGCATCCGGGGATGCGGATCGGCGAGGAATACCCGGTCCTCGAAGTGTTCGCCGCCCGGCCCCGCGTCCTGTTCCGCCTTCCTGACCGCAGTGCGAGACGAGACGAGATCGACTCCCCTGGACTGTGGGACGCGGACATGTTCGAGATCGTGTCCGATCGGATGCCGACCTGTTGGGTCACCGCACTGGACGACGGCAGGCTGACCCTGGCGCCCCAGGAGTGGCAGCGATCCGGTTTCTGGGACGACTTCTTCGATCACCTGCCGGACGCGGTCGCCGAATATGACCGGCTCAAGGCCCAGATCATCGCGGAGTCGTGACGACCTGACCAAGGTCAGCAACCCCGTCCTCACCTCGGCCGACTTGGGCTCGCAGCCATTCGGCCTGCTGTTTCTTGTCGGAGATGTGCCGCAGGCTCTCCCGCAAGTCGGCTACCTCACCGAGCCACTGCATCCGCTGGGCCTCTCCCAGGCGTCGGCGGGGTTGGTCTCGATCTCCAGCAGACGGGGCTCCTGGGACAGGTGCAGACGGAGCATGGGGCACCTGACAACACAGGCTTCTCTGAACTAGCGCCAGCGCCAGCGGGCGCGGGCGCGGATTACCTCTAGTCAGAGCTGATTGCGGCGTCCAGCGCGCGCAGGGCGTCATCGTATCGCTGACGGTCGAAGTGGAACGGGCCGAATGCCGTGTAGTCGCGGGTCTTGCGGTGGGGTTGCTCGAAGGAGTCCCAGGTCACGAGGTCGGCTGTCGCAGTGATACGGGCCATGAGTGGCCAGCATCCCCACTCGCCGCATTCACAACCGAGAAGGGGTGTCTTCGGCCCCATCGCGTTGGTGGACCGTCCGATGAAGTGGTCCTGCATCGGGCCGAACCGGAGGAACTCCGGGATCAGACCGCCGTAGGCGTCGCCTGCGGGCTGCATCCCGGCGGCGATCTCGAAGCTGTCGATCAGCTCGGTGAGTGGTGCTCCGCCGATGCGAGGGAGGATCACGAGCGGGCCGTCGCCGCCGCGTTGCTCGCAGCCGAACCCGAACTCATTGCTGGTCATCCACTGATTGTCTGAGCGCTGCTGTTCCCTCCTTGTCCCGGATGGGTTGTTGAGCTGGGGGTATGCGTGGCACGCCAAGGCTGATCGCCGTGCCGCCGTGAGTTCGTCGGTCCATTTGACCGAGTTCGTCTTGGGCGCCAGCCAGGCTGACCCGGAGTCCTTCGACCTCGCCGAGCCAACCCTCGCGCTCGGCCTCGGCCTCGGCCTCGGTGATGCGGGCAACGAGGTTGTCGCGGATCTCCCCCAACCGGCCGCGCTGGGCCAGGCAGGGCCTCGGCGTAGTTGTGTGATGCCTGGTTCGTACCGATCCGTCAACTCGGGGTCCGTGGGAGGCGACCGCCCGACGAGGTCGCGGTGGCGTTACGGCTTTCCGCCGACGGGTGCGGGCTCGGGCTTTCCGAGAGGGATGTCGCGCATGCCACGCAATGGTGAGAAGAACAGCCACAGTCCCGCGCAGCAGCCGCCGGCGACGGCGATCCACAAGGTGGTCTGGACGCCGAGGGCGGTGGCGAGCGCGCCGCCGGCCACGCCGCCCAGCGGCAGTGTGCCCCAGGTGATCCAGCGTGCGGCGGCGCTGACCCGGCCGAGCATGTCCGGCGGGCAGGCGGCCTGGCGGTAAGTGGTCAGCGAGACACCCGCGACGGTGGAGGCGAAGGTCCACGAGATCCAGCCGAAGCCGAACAGCAGCACCCACCAACCGCGCCCGGCCAGCGGGATCAGAAGGCCGGGCAGGGACAGCACGGTCATCGAGATCCAGCTGATCCTCGCCGAGCCGACCTTCCGGGCGAGGTACCGTGCCGCCACGCCGCCGGCCACCCCGCCGACGGCCCCCAGCGCCAGCAGCAGCCCAACCAGGGCAGGACGCAGATGCAGCGTGCGGATCAGGAACACCGGGCCGAGGGTCTCCACCATGATGACGAAGAAGTTGGCTGTGCCGTTGAAGGCCACCGAGTTCCGCAGGATGGGGTCGCGGGTGACATAGGCGAGCCCCTCACGGATCTGCGCCCACAGCCCGGGCCGCCGGTCGGCTTCGGCCGAGGGCCTGCGTCGCTCGCGGGTACGGATAGCCGTCAGCGAGCCCGCCGACAACGCGAAGGAGAGGGCGTCGGCGGCCATCGCCCCCGCGGCGCCGACCAGCGCTACCAGCCCCGCGCCCAGACTTGGCCCGGCAATTTGCGCGACCGACCGAGATACGGCCACCTTGCCGTTGCCGTCCATGAGCCGGTTACGGTCGAGCAGCACCGGCAGATAACTCTGGTAGGCCACCGAGAAGAACACGGAGAAGACGCTGGAGACCAGCGCGACGGCGTAGAGCTGGGCGAGCGTCAGCGCCCCGGCTGCCTGCGCCAGCGGCACCGAGCCGATCACCAGGAACAGCGCGAGGTTGCACCAGATCATCAGCCGGAGCTTGGGGACCCGGTCCACTATGGCCCCGGCCGGCAGCGCCACCAGCAGATACGCACTCGTCTCCGCAGCCGACAACAGGCCTACCTGGAATGCGGAGGCCTCCAACAACACGACAGCGACCAACGGCAGGGCGAGGACGGTAACTTGCGACCCCATCTCGCTGACCGTCTGCCCACCCCATAACAACAGGAAGTCGCGATGACGCCAGATCGAGGGATGTCTTCTGTTGTCAGCAGGCATCCGCCCGATAGTGGCATCAGCCATAACCCATGTCCACGCCAGGGCCTCGGAGTAGGCGTGTGATGTCCGGCTCGTTGCCGATCCGCCGGCTTGGGCCTTCGCCGAGGACGCCTCCCAGCTGCGGACCGGCAACGCGCCGCGCCATGGCCGACTGGCGCAACCTCGCCATCGGAGCCCTGAAGCTCGCCGGCGTCACCAACATCGCGGCCGCCCTCCGCAGCAACGCCCGCGATCCCCGCCGCCCCCTCACACTCTTCGACTGGAGACCTTGCGCTTCTCGAAGTGCGCAAGGAAGGGGTCCCGTTCCTCTTCGGTCGGTGACCGATACTCATCGCTGGGTCGGGTAGCCCTGCGGCGGGCGATGAAGGCGCGATGGGCCTTGATGGCCTCGGCCGGGTAGATCGCCAATGGTGCAGTCGGGTATTGGAACCCTCGGAATATCCCGGTCACGATCTTCCTCCTTCCTCCCTGGCTGACTTCTCGGCACTTCACCCCGAAGAACGGTGCGAGCCGGTGTGAAGGCCGGTGCTGGGCGAAAAGAAGGTGCACTGGGCAAGGCGGTGTCGGCAGGATGCCCTGCGTGACCGAGCTGCCAAGCAACGCCGTCCCGCCCCCTGCCGTCCTCGATGCCTTCGGCGTGCAGGGCACTCTTGTCCCGCTGGTCGGCGGGCAGGGACGAAGCGTTCTCGTCGGTGGGTTTGTGTTCAAGCCTGCGGAGGGAGCCGAGGACGAGGCCGAGTGGGCTGCTTCCCTGTTCGAGACGCTGGCACCCGGCAGTGACTTCCGCGTCCCGTTGCCGCTCCGGGCCGTCGGCGGGCGGAGCGTCGTGGACGGCTGGACGGCCAGCGAGTTTCTGACCGGTGGGCCCGGTCCGCAGGAGCACTGGACTGGTGTGCTCAGCGCCGGCCGTGCCTTCCATGCCGCCCTGCGACAGATGCCCCGGCCCGACTTCCTTGATCGGCGTACCCACCCCTGGGCCGTGGCCGACCGGGTCGCGTGGAACGAACAGGACATCGACGTGATCGAGGACCTCGCCACGCCGTTCTCCGCTCTGCTGGAGTTGAGGCGCCCGGTGGAGCAGGACGAAGCTCAGCTCATCCACGGCGATCTCACCGGCAACGTGCTCTTCGCTGCGGACGAAGTGCCTGCTGTGATCGACTTTTCGCCGTATTGGCGGCCTCCGGTGTTCGCCGAGGCCATCGTGGTCGCAGATGGTCTGCTGTGGTTCGATCTGCCGTCCGACCTGCTGACGGGTGGCAGCGATCATCCTGACTGGCAGCAGATGCTGATTCGTGCACTGATCTTCAGGCTCGTCGCACACAGCGAGAGCGCGGGACCGTCGGGGCGGGCTCAGCCTGGTGAGCCAGAGCGGTACGTAAGGGCAATCGACGTTCTGGTAAAGACGTTCGCAGCGCTTCAGGGTTAGGTTCTGTCCGGCGGATCATGTAGACAGTCGGGTTGCCGGCTCGTTGGTATCGGCATGGGGCGGGTGATCTGACGAGCGCGGAGTGGGTGCGGCTGGCTGGAGCCACATCTGCCTTCGCCCGAGAAGCGCGGTGGCCGGTGGAACGACCGCCGCAGGGTGATCAACGGCATTCTGTTCCGGGTCCGCACCCGCATACCGTGGCGTGACCTGCCCGAGCGTTCCGGCGGACGGAAAACCGTCTATGAACGCCAGCCGCGGTAGTCGGCGGACAGCTCGTGGAACCGGATCCTCACGGCCGTCAAAGCGGACGCCGACCTGGCCGGCCCGCCGGATCGACTGGAGCATGGTCGGCGTGGACTCGACGTCCTGCCGTGCTCATCAGCACGCGGCCGGTGCCCGCAAGGAGAAGCCGCGCGTCCCGAAAAGGACCACGCCCCGAAACCACCACCACCCGCGCAAGCGTCTGCCGTAGAACTCCACAACCTTGGCGGCCACGTCACCGCCCCAGAACTGACCGTGCGTAGGTCCGCTTAGGCCTGCCGAACTCCGAGACGAACAGTCCGCGCACCTTCTCCGTCCGTGTCGGCGGCGGCCATCCGCGTCCCGTAGCCACCACGGCGGTAGGACGAGCCGGCCCGCGCATACCCCTCGTCGAGCCCCTTCCTGAATGTGGAGCGGCGCTGGGAACAGCAGGGGGCACCCTCCATCTGTGCAGCGGCGCAGGGCGCCGCCCCAACGGTCCTGATGCCTGAAGTGCCTTTAAGAATCCGCTAGTTGGGCAAGAATGGCGGATCGGGCGGGCCATGTGTGACCGAGTGGGGCGGAGGCGGCTGACGGGATGACGACGGCTGACGGGGTAACGCCAAGGCGGTTCGCAGGGCGGCGGCGGTTCATGGCTCTGGGAGCGGGTGGCCTGGCTGCGGCGGCCGGCGGGGTGGGCATCTGGCGGCTCCTCGACGGCGGCGCAACGCAGTGGCCGTGGGAGCAGGTGTGGTCCAAGCCTCTGGACGGCCTGTATCCGGCGGCGCTGAACACGCACGCCGGGGTCCTGTACCTGTCGGGTACCGGCGAGGTGACTGCGGTGGATCAGGCCACCGGAGGCAAGCGGTGGCAGGCGCTGTCGGGGCTCGCCAGCCAGTCCGCCCCGGCGTTCGGCGCGGGCGTCGTCTGCATCAACGGGGTCCGCACGGGCGGGCGGACGGTGGTGAACGGCCTGGAGATGGCCTCGGGCCGTGTGCTCTGGGAACGCGAACTCGACGGTCTGACCCAGCACGCCCCGACACCGGCCGGGGACGTCATGCTCGTGGTGGTCGGGCAGACCTCCGTGGCCTCGAACACCGTCCTGCACGCCCTGGACACCGAGTCCGGCAGGACCAGGTGGAGCACCCAACTGCCCGCGAGGACGTCGGGACCGTCGGCGCCGGTGACCGGAAACGGCCTGCTGCACCTGACCAGCGGGGTGCAGGACGACGGGTCGATGGCGTGGGCGTTGGACCTGGCGACCGGCACGCTGCGCTGGAAGTTCCCTTCGGAAGGCTTCCTGGGGACCCCGGTCCTGGCCGGACGCGAACTCCACATCACCGCCAGCCCGAGCAACGCAAGCGCCGACGAGGGGCACAACGCGTTCATCACGCTCGACGCCGCTTCGGGAAAGGTCCTGCGGCGGGCGGGAAACCTGCCGGTCGGCACCGAGTCGAACATCCAGCGGGCCGGCGGCACGCTGTACACGGCGGTTCGCCGCTACGGGGACCAGTACCGCAGCACCCTCGCCGCCATTGACATGTCGACGGGCCGTGTGCGCTGGCAGTCGGACACCGACATCGACTTGGTACGGAATCCCCTCCTCGTCTCCGGCGACACCGCCCTGGCCGGGGGCAACAAGTTCCCCGAACTGACCGGCTCCTACGTCGTCCAGGTCTTCGACGCCGCCACCGGCCATCGCCGCTGGTCCCGCGACATGGGAACCCAGGTCAGTTCAAAGGGCCCGGTCCTGACCGGCGGCACGATCTGCGTCCCCACCCGCGCCACGAAGTACACCGAACAGGGCACGCTCACCTTCCTGGACCTCGCCTCCGGCGCCTCCCGCTGGCACCGCCCCCTGACCGCCAACGGCGACGCCATGGCGTGCCCGGACGGCCGCACGCTCTACGTTCTGGCCCTGCCGTTCCCGGGCCCCAACGGAAAGACACTCGACGACCAACACGGCGCAACGCTGTACGCACTACGGCGCGGGAACTCCTGACAGTACGCCGAGAGCCCTACCGCTGACCGGTGAGTGCAGGCCCACGAGCATCCGCAGGGTGGTGGGTTTGCCCGCCCTGACCTCATACCCGACGGTCTCCTGTCTGATCAACACGCTCACCTCGGCCGGGCCTCACCCTGGTCCAGGATGCCGAAGTCGACTGCGCGCTTTGTCCGTCGACGGGTCCACAGGCCACAGGTACTGTCCCCCCGGGCGGCTGCTGCGGGATTTCGAGAGCGCCGTCATCCATCGGTATCGGCACGAAGGGCACCCCATGACCAAACTTGTCCGGTACCTGACACTACTCGTGATGGGTGTTTCCCTGCTGTTCCCGTCCACCGGAGCTGCCTCTGCGGCTTCGGTGGACACCGGCGCGTCCGGCGCCGCCGAGGGTTCCTGGCAGGCGCCCCTGTCCACGCGCGGGCGCTACATCGTCGACGCGAACGGCAACCGGTTCCGGCTGAAGTCGGCCAACTGGGACGGCGCCCAGGGCTCCTGGACCGGTAGCGGCAGCGAGGCCGACAGCGCCAATCACCACGCCGGGCAGAACTCCTACGGCATCCCCCTGGGCCTGGACCGCGTGCCCCTTGCCCAACTGATGGCCGACTTCCACAAGTTGGGCATCAACAGCATCCGGCTGCCATTCTCCAACGAGATGATCCATGACACCGCCGCCGTACCGGATGCCGCCGTGACAGCCAACCCGCAGTTGCGCGGCCGGACGCCGCTTGAGGTGTTCGACGCCGTGGTCTCCGCGCTGACCTCGGCCGACTTCGCCGTCATCCTGAACAACCACACCAACACCTCCCGTTGGTGCTGCGGGATCGACGGCAACGAGCGGTGGAACAGCAGTCAGTCGACCCAGCAGTGGGCGGACGACTGGGTCTTCATGGCCCGCCGCTACGCCGCCGACCCCCGCGTGGTGGGAGCCGACCTCTACAACGAGGTACGCCGCGACGTCTGGAACGACCCGAACTGGGGAGGCGGCGACGAGCACGACTGGTACGCCGCCGCTCAACTCGCCGCCGACCGCATCCTCACCGAGGCGAACCCGAACCTGCTCATCGTCATCGAGGGCATCAACTGGACCGGCCTGCCCATCGACGGATTCGCACACGGCCGCCCCCTGCTCACCCCCGCGCGCACGCTCTCGCACACCCTGGTGGCCGCCCACAAACTCGTCTACTCGGCCCACTTCTACGGTTACACCGGGCCCAACCACAGCGGTGCCACCGGCATCGGCGAGACCAGCGATCCCCGCTACCAGGATCTCAGTCGCGACGCACTGTTCCAGGCCCTGTACGACGAGGCATTCTTCGTCTCCGAAGAGGGCGGCAAGCATTACACCGCCCCCGTGTGGATCAGCGAGTTCGGCGTCGGAGCGGGTGAGACCGGCACCGCGGCACGCACCTGGTTCGGCAACGTCACCGACTACTTCGCCGACCACGACGCCGACTTCGCCTACTGGCCGCTGGTCGGCTGGCAGGGCCACGACGACTGGGCCCTGCTGCGCTACGACACGGACGGAACCCGCCACGGCCTCCTGGACGACGCGGACTGGCGCGCCACCGGGTGGCAGCGGCTCATATCCGCCGCCTCGCTCAGCGGTCCGGTAGCCCCCGTGCCCGCCTGGCAGATGCTCGCCACCGAGCACGGCGACCAGGTCGAGTCCGTACGGGTGCGTGCCACCGGCGACTGGGACCCGGGCGCCGCCAAGGCGGCCTGCCCGGACGGGCTGCGGCTGATCGGCCTCGGGCACACCTCGGGTCGGGGACTGTGCACGGACATCACCGCGGGCGACCTGCGTGCCGCCGACGGCGCCCAGACGGTCGTCACCGACGAGCGCAACGTCCCCCAGGGTGGCGACTGGGCCTCCGGATACACCAAACTCCAATGCGGCCAGGGCCAGTTCCTCATCGGCTACAGCCACCGGGGTGCGCGGACGTCGGCGGCCCTCTGCGCTCCCGCCGGTGCCGTGCTCGCGGGAGCGGGGCGCACCGTGTGGTTCGACCGGTCCGACAGCCGGCCCGGCGACGCCGGTGGCGGTGACTTCGCCGTCGGCGACTACAAGGGCCAGTGCGCGGCCGACGAGTACGCCGCAGGCATCGCGTACACCACCCGCACCGGCAGCTCGCCGGGCCCCGCGGCCCTGTTGTGCCGCAAACTGACCCTCTGAGCCACGCGGAGAAATGGTGCCGGGCGGGCCGGCGGGCGGTGATCGGCACAACAGGGGGTGCCGTTGACGAGCAGCGAACCAGGTGACAAGTAACCCGCCGGTATCTTTCAGGGCTTCGGCGCAGTGGTCTTCTTCGGCTGGCGGGACACCGTCTTGGTCTTGTCGCGGTGTCCGTAGACCGTGGAGCGGGGGGCGTTGAACGTGTCGGCGATCTGCTGGACGGTCTTCTCACGGGCGCCATAGAGCTGCTCGGCCACGGGCCCGCGCGGAGACGAGCCCGTCGTTGGTGTTCGCCACGATCAGCTCTCGCTGGGGGTCTGCGAGCATGCCGAACATGGCGCGGCCTTCCATGGTGGAGGTGTCGATGCCCTGCTCGATGACGTGCAGGCCGATGCCGTGTTGGCATGGGTCGGCGCCGAGGGTGATCAGGTGCAGGACGGAACGGGAGAGCCGGCCGAGCCGGGTGACCCTGAGGACGCCTCCTTCGCGCATGCCCCCAGGGGGAAAAGTGCCCTATCGCCGGAGACGAGGTCGCCGCAGCGGGCGGATCTTGAGTCGATGTCGAGGGCTGCGGCGGCGATCTTCGTGATACGGCTGGGGTTGAGGCTGACCAGGCGTTGTGCCTTAAAGGTGGCCTTGAGCGGGGAGTTGGCGCGCTCACAGACGCCATGGATGCCGCGGATGACCTATGACCTTGTTGTACGTCTGCTGGGTCTCGGTCAGCTCGTCTCCGGCGGGCTTCCTGAAGGGGTAACGGAAGCCGTCGCCGGCGTTCTCGTAGCCGACGTCGACCGGGGTCGGCATGTCCAGTTCGGCGGCGATCCGGTCGAGGGCGTCGATCAGGCCGTGGTGGCGGGCGCAGGTGGTGTCATGTTCCCTGCCCGGGCGGACCGAGAAGACCCAGATCGGCCAGCCGTCCGGGGTGGCGATGACCTGTGCATTCCCGCCATGGTGCTGGCGTTTTCCCGACCACCAGAGGTCCGTGCGGTTGGAGCCCGGGGCGGACCCGCGATCGACGCGGATGACGGTGCCGTCCAGGTTCAGGTGGGTCAGCCCGGCCGTCTTCGCGCGCTCCGGCGCGGTCGCGAGGTCGGGTACCCCGGCCGCCAGAACGGTCAGCCCCTCATGGAGGTAGCGGTAGGCAGTGAAGGCCGACAGGCCGTTGTCGCGGGCGAGTTGGGGAAAAACGGGTGCCGCCGATGAACCAGCGCAGGACGAGCATCGCCTGACAAAGGCAGCTCAGCGCCCGCCGTCCCTTGCGCGTCCTGACCGCGATCCGGCGCTCTCGCAACAGCCGGGCCAGATGCTCGGCGGTGAACCGCTTCACATCGAGCAGGGCGGCATATGTGACATTGACCGACACGTGAGGCCCCTCGGTCAGGACAGTCTGTCGCGAGATCGTTCCTACCAGGGGCCTTACGCCTGCCCGGACTTGGGGACACCCCGGCCCGCAACGCCAACATCGCGATCACGACGAGCAACCACCGCTTACCGGGAAAGACCCAGCGGAACAAAGTGCAGATACATTCGCCCCATCCACACCAAGCGGAATCCTTACTTCTGAATTTGAGGGTCTCCTGAGCTTCGACGCCAATCGGCGGCGTCCATTGTTCGCAGAAGTTAAGAAAACGGGCACAGATGCCCGAATTGGCAAAGTTTTCATTTCGAATTCATGGCAGCGAATTGGGAGTCTTGACATCTCTTTTACTTGCATGCCCACGTCAGCCCCTTGTAGATTTTGGGGCGTCAGGGAGTGATCAGTCGCAAATGCGACTGAGGGGAATCTCTGACTTACAGAGGGGGCTTTCCCTTGCGTCGAAGAACAATATGGAGAGTTTTTTCGAGAGTCGCGGTCGGAACCGTCGCCGGCACGTTGCTCGCACTGGGGACTGTGCCGGCAAGTGCGGATGACACTACGGACCCGGCAATGACTGCCGCTCTGCAGAGAGTTGCAGACGGTACCTGGACTCAGGCTGATCTCGATTACATCAAGACCGATCCGACAATCGCTGACCAAGTGCCGGACCCGTCGATACCGGAGAGCAATCTGGTCACTGAGAAAACGGTCGCAACCGCGGGCGAGCAACATCTGACGGCGGACGAACTTCCCTCTGGGGCGGACTACGACGCGTCCGACGAGGTCATACTGCCCGCGGTACCGGATGAGGGCAGCAGCACGGTGGGCAGAGCGACGACCACCTGGAATGAGGTCGACGTCTGGGTCAAGAAGTACAGCTTGTTGGGCAGCACGATCTTCACCTGGCACCACGTGGTCAACTTCGCCTACAACGGCTCCCATGTCACCAGCTGGGGCTACCGCTACGACTACCTTTCACAGCAGCAGGGCATGGTGCAGGTGAAAGAACGCACAACGAACCAGACCACATCGACAGGGACATCGTCCGCCTACAACTTGATGCAGCGCCACCTTCAATACTGCATAGCCAAGTACGGCTGCTACGCGGACGTCTATCCCTGGTCCAAGATCACCGTCAAGGGGTCTGGGGGCTATTCCTACAAGTACGGTAGCGGGTAACATCCGGGTGTTGTGATCGGGGTGCCGGTTCGGTTCACTGCCAGACCAGAACTGAAACGGCACCCTGGTATCAGACGGAGCCAAGGAGATTGACCGTGAAAGGTCTCATCCTGAAAATAGTCGGCATATGGGTCGCGTTTATCGTGATTCTGGGAGTCTTTGGTGCGGGAATCGGGATTCCTGAATTGACGATTTGGACGGTCTTGCTTGCACTATCAAATGTGGCGGTTGTAGTACGGTATCGACGAACAAAACAACATAGTTGAGAATCGATAAGCCGGCGCCGCCAAGGGCTCCGGCTCCAAGTCGTGGTCCGGCGGATCCTCCTGTATCCGCCGGACCACCATCGAAGCCGCGAATGTTGTTGCAGATTCACCGCCGACTTCGTGACCCGCATGGCAGACCTGGGTATGACCGCCATGCGCCGGGACGTCACCGGCGAGGCCGCCGGACATCCGGCCGCCGCCTGAACTGATCGGCCGGCGCTATTACCAGGCCTACCCACCCCGGCGGACTGCTTCGCCGAAGTTCGTCCGCCGTGTACGGCGGCGCCTCTACCGGCCAGCCCGAATGCTGATCACGGGGACGTGTGCCACGTCCGGCATCGGGCTCCGCGTCGGCCGGCCCCTGTGGACGCCCGGTGTTGGAAGGAGCAGCCGTTCCGGACGTCGTAGTGCGGCACGTCGATGCCGCCGTTGCCGTCCTGTGGCAGGTACGGGTCTGCCGTCCCGCTCCCACCGGGGGCCGGGGCCCGCTGGGCCACCGCGGGTCCGGCCAGCGACGCCCGTCTCAACCCGAACAGGGCTGGGCCGACCTGGTACGGAGGACCACGCCGGATGCCTACGGCACCGCCGGGGTCGCTCGACGCGGGCCGACTCCATTCCCTTGCCGCTCGCCGTTTTATTCGGTTGCCGCTCCCCCTGTCCGGCCCTCACCATGGGCGAGCCACCGGGAGCTGCCCGGTGCTCCACGAGAGGAGGCACGACCGTGATCACGACTGTCTTCGGCCTGCCCACAGCCAGCCTCCCTCTCACCTCATGGAGTACCTCCAGCGATGTCTCACGACGATCTCCCGCAGCACCCTCAGTACCCGGCATTTCCTGACGCCTTCACCGCCGACGCCTACCGGTCCGTCCCACCGTCGCAGGATCTCGGCGACGTCGACGAACGGTTCGTCTTCGACTTCCGTCATTACGACGACCTCGCCGACGGCCAGCGCTGGTCGACCTGGCTCAGCGTCGAACCTCTCTGCCGAGGCCCCGAGCCCCTCCCGGACTGGGTGGTGACCTCGCAAGGCGCGATCGACACGGAACTCGGCGTCCTGAAGACCGGCAAGGAGGCCGACGTCCACCTCGTCGAGCGCGCCGACCCGCTCGACCCCGCCGCCGGCGTCGTCATGGCGGCCAAGCGGTACCGCTCCCCCGAGCACCGGTCCTTCCACCGTGCCGCGTCCTACACCGAGGGCCGCTCGATGAAACGCTCGCGTGACGAGCGGGCCGTCAAACGGAAGAGCACCTTCGGCCGGCAGGTCGCCGCCGGCGAGTGGGCGGTGTCCGAGTGGGCTGCGCTGGTGCGGCTCTGGAACCTCGGACTGCCGGTTCCCTACCCGGTCCAGATCGACGGCACCGAGATCCTGATGGAATGGATCACCAGCCTCGACGAGGACGGCGCCGTCCAGACCGCGCCCCGGCTCGCCCAGACCCGGCCCTCACCCGAACTGCTGGCGGCGTACTTCGAGCAACTCACCGATGCGCTCGCGACGATGGTGCAGAACGGCCTCGTGCATGGCGACCTCTCGGCGTACAACATCCTGGCGGCCGGCGAGCGGCTGGTCATCATCGACCTGCCACAGATCGTCGACCTGGTCGGCAACCTCAACGGGATGACCTTCCTCCAGCGCGACTGCGCCAACATCTGCGGCTGGTTCCGCTCGCGGGGCCTCGATGTCGACGAGCACGCGCTGTTCGCGGAACTGATGGCACACGCCTTCTGAACCAGGCGCCCAGCCAGTCCTCCCCGTGCCTGCGCGGACACGGAGTCATCCGGTCCGCCGGCCCGCGGTGACGATCACAACCGTGACAAGTTGAGGCCGAACCATGTACGAAACCCACCCGCAGCGTGGCGTGCAACGCGTCGGTCAGTACAGGCGGCCGGTCTGACGACGGGCGTTCTCGCGGCGCTCGGTCCGGCGGCGAGCGCCGCCGCCTCCCGAGACGGCCGGCTCCACCGCAGCCGCTGCCACGGCGAGTTGGTTCGCCCAGCCGGCCAAGGCGGTCCGGCCCAGGCTCCGTTGGAGGTGGCCGGACAGGCCTGGTGGACCCGGTGGAGATCGCGCGGGAGAAGGAACTCGCCTACGGCAAGGCCACGTCGACCGGCGGCGCGGCCCACGACGGTCCGGTGCCGGGCGACGGGACTCAGTGGGCGGGAACCGGCTCGGACGACGGCAGCCACTCCCGCGCGATCAGCCCGTAGACCCACGAGTCAGAGACCTCGCCGTTGACGACGCAGTCCTCCCGCAACGTCCCCTCACGCACGAAGCCGAGCTTCTCCAGCACGCGGGCAGACGCCACGTTGCGCGTATCGGTCTCGGCCTGGACGCGATTCAGGTCCAGCGTGTCGAATGCCCACCGCAGCAAGGCGCGCGCGGACTCGGTCGCGTAGCCGTGGCCCCACGCCGCATCGTCGAAGCAGTAGCCCAGCGACGCGCTGCGGTACTCCGGATTCCACCTTTTCAGGCTGCACCAGCCGATGAACGCCCCGTCGGAGACACGTTCCACGGCGAGCCGCGCCCCGGTGCCCTCCTGTGCCATCTGCCGGCAAGCCGCGACGAACTTCTCGGCGCGCACGGGTTCGCTCCACGGTGGCGAGTCCCAGTAACGCAGCACGTAGGCGCTGCTGTGCAGTGCGAAGAGGTCGTCCGCATCCGCGTCTTCGAATGGACGCAGTCGAAGGCGAGCGGTGTGCAACGAGGGAGTGGGCAGCGACATACTCGTGTTCCGTCCCGTGATCGGTGGCCGATCAAGCAGACATCCGATGCGGGCCACCCGCAATGGATTTTCTCGACGGGCCGGCAGAACGACGTGTCCGCTCGTCGGTGGGAGCGGTACGTGCCTGGGGCCGGGGGCTGTTGGAACAATCCAGGTTCGGTCTCGTCGAGAAATCCGAGGCCGACTAGGCGCTTGAGTTTCGCTCGCCCGCACAGTTCACCCCGGCGTAACAAGCGCCCGAGACCGTTGCGCACGCGAAGCCCAGATCAGGCCGGAAGTTCGCGTCTCCCCTGACGGACCGTCACGAAATAACCGTGTTAACTCGGCGCGCGACCCCTTGCCAAGGCGAGATAGTACGTGCTCGGATTATCTCTGTCGGACGGCACCCCACCGCCCCGAATCCGCTGCTCAACCCATGCACCGCGGGGTCAATACACCCTGCCTCCGCTCCCCGTCCCCCTCCACTCTCCCCCTGTTCGCTCTCCCTCCCGCCGCCGTGCCCGGAGCGTGCCTGCGCCATGTCCGCAGCCCGCCGAAGAGCACGGTCGGCACCCCTCGGCGAAACCTGGAGAAGCCCGTGTTCGATCTTTCGTCCGTCGACCTGCTCGACGCCTTCACCCGCGAGCTACGGCTGTGCAAACTGCGCAGCGGCGAGCACGTCGTGGTGCTGTCCGAGCCCGGCAGCCGCGGCGACTATGTCGCCGCCGCGTTCGGCGCCGCCAAGGCGTGCGGAGCTCATGTCATCTCCGCGACCGTGCCGGGCGGCAGCCCCGCGCCGATGCCGAGCACCCACACCGGTGCGGGCCCGGGCCTGGTCTCCGTCCTCAACGACAGCACCGCGCAGGACCTGTTGAAGTCGGCCGACCTGGTCGTCGACCTGACCCGCGAAGGCTTCATCCACGCGCCGGTCCAGCAGGAGATCCTGCGCGCCGGTACCCGCATCATCTTCGTCTGCGACGCCCCCGACGTGCTGATCCGCAACCTGCCCAAGGAGGGCGACAAGGCTGAGGTGTTGGAGGGCGTCGACCTGCTGAAGCGGTCGTCCGTCATGCGGGTCACCTCGGACGCGGGGACCGACCTCACCGTCCAACTCACCGGATCCAAGCCGGAGTTCCAGTGCGGCTTCGCCGACGACCCGGGCCGCTGGGACCACTGGCCGAGCACGATGGTGCTGTGCTGGCCGGAGATCTCCGACGGGCAGATCGTGCTCGCCGAGGGCGACATCCTGCTGCCCTTCAAGGAGTACGTCCGCTCCCCCGTCACCCTCCAGATCACCAGCGGGCACATCGAGAAGGTGTCCGGCGGCGCCGAGGCCGAACTGTTGTCGACGTTCTTCGAGGACGCCCGGGACCAGTGGGCGCGCAGCCTCTCCCACATGGGCTGGGGCCTGATGCGCACCGCCGACTGGTTCGCCACGGCGATGTACGGCAAGGACGACCTGATGGGCATGGACGCCCGCGCCTTCGCCGGCAACTTCCTCTGGTCGACGGGCCCGCACCCCGTCCTCGGACGTGAGTCGTACGCCCACCTCGACATCGCGATGCGCGGCTGCACCGTCACGGTCGACGACACCGAGGTCGTCACCGCCGGAAAGCTCACCGGCGACTGACCACGTCACCCCTCTCCCCCGAACCACCCGTACCCGCACGCGAGTTGGAGGAAGTGTGGCGCCCAGCCAGTCGTACGAAGTCACCGTCGTCGGAGGAGGTCTCGGCGGGCTCACCACCGCGTTGGCACTGCGGCAGCGCGGTCTGCGGGTCACCGTCCTGGAGCAGGCGTCCGAGCTCGGCGAGGCCGGCGCAGGCATCCAGACGGCGCCCAACGCGAGCCGCGTCCTGATGGGACTCGGGCTGCGCC
Organism: Streptomyces sp. W16; assembly: GCF_033194735.1. Lineage (NCBI taxonomy): Bacteria > Bacillati > Actinomycetota > Actinomycetes > Kitasatosporales > Streptomycetaceae > Streptomyces > Streptomyces sp. W16. The sequence continues at coordinate 4,686 of NZ_JAWOAI010000079.1, read as the reverse complement.
CGCAGATGGAGGCCATCCACACCGAGCCGCTCGACCAGGTCCGACGGCGGTGGAAGGACGGCCGCATCATCGGACTGACCTCGCTCGGGCAGCGCTGCAAGGACCAGTTCAACGCCCCCTACTGGCACTACCACCGGGCCGATCTCCACCGCGTCCTGCTGGACGCGTGCATCGACCCCGCCGGCCCCGGCCCGGTCGTCCAGGTGCACACCGGGAGCAAGGTCGTCGAGCTGGACCGCACCGACCCCGAACGTCCCGTCGCGGTCACCGAGGACGGACACCGGTACACCGGCGACGTACTCATCGGCGCCGACGGCATCCGCTCACGGACCCGCGACCTGATGAGCGCCCCCGACACCCTGCAGTTCTCCGGCGAGATGGCCTACCGGGCCCTGATCCCAGGGGAGTTGATCGCCGCCGACCCGGCGACGCGCTGGCTCGTGGACCGCTTCCAGAGCACCATCTGGTACGGCCCCGACCGGCACCTCGTGCACTACATGATCCGCGGCGGCGAGTACCTCAACGTCGTGGCGTGCGTGCCCTGCACGGACGAGGTCGCCGAGAAGTGGAGCGTGTCCGCGACCGCACAGGACCTCGTGGACGCATTCCCCGGCTGGGACGACCGCGTACCGGCCATGCTGTCCAAGGCGAAGGAGGACGTCTCCGCCTTCGCGCTCCACCACCGGCGCCGCGACCCGGTGTGGACGGACGGCCGGGTCGCCCTCCTCGGCGACGCCTGCCACGCGATGCTCCCCTACCAGGCACAGGGCGCCTCACAGGCCATGGAGGACGCCGCCGTACTGGCCGAGGAACTCGGCGCGGTGACGTCCGCCGGCGTCGAGGGAGCGCTGCGCCGCTACGTCGACCGGCGCGCCAAGCACGCCGGCATGGTCCAGGACGCGTCCCTGCGCAACAAGACCTTCTACCACCTGCCCGATGGCCCCGAACAGCGGGCCAGGGACGAGAGGTTGAGGAACTTCGACGGCGAGTCGGACCTCTCCTACGACTGGCTGTGGTCCGGCACGCCGCTCAACGACCCCGATCTCGGCGCGTTCTCCTACCAGTTCGCCCGCTGAGCCGGCCACCTCCCTCAGAACTGCCACCCCCTGCACGCACCATCCGGTCCGCACGCCGGAGCCCCGCGAAAAGGCGCGCCCGCAACCGTGCGGCACGTACCAGACACGCAACACCGTGGAGCGAACGTGAAAACAGGCGATCAGATAGTTCAGGAACTCCCCTGGAAATGGCCCGTCCAGGGAAAGATCTTCATCATCGGCGGCCTCGGCTACCTCTTCGACGCCTACGACATCGCCCTCAACGGCTTCCTGATGCCGCTGGTGGGTGAGCACTTCGACCTCTCGCTGAGCGATCGTGGGTACGTCGCCACCGCCAACCTCGTCGGCATGGCCGTGGGTGCAATCGTCTGGGGCTCGGTCGCGGACCGGATCGGCCGGAAGAAGGCGTTCAGCGTCACGCTGCTGATCTTCGCCGTCTTCTCCGTCCTCGGCGCGCTCTCGCCCACGTACCCCGTCTTCCTGGCCCTGCGCTTCCTCGCAGGCATCGGCCTCGGCGGCTGTATCCCCGTGGACTACGCGCTGGTCAGCGAGTTCTCGCCGCGCAAGTACCGGGGCCGGGTGCTGACCGGGCTCGATGTGTGGTGGCCGGTGGGCGTGACGCTGTGCGGGTTCGTGTCGACGGCGCTGCTGTCGGTCGACGAGAACTGGCGGTGGATGCTGACGACGATGGTCGTGCCCGCGCTGCTGTTGTTCTGGGCCCGCCGTGGCATCCCGGAGTCGCCGATCTACCTGGCGAAGAAGGGCCGCGAGGCGGAGGCCAGGCAGGTCATCGACGACCTGGTCGCCCGTACCGGCGCACCCGCCGTGCTGTATTCGATCCCGGAGCCCGTCGCCGAGACCGGTCCGCGCGGAGTGGCAGCCGCGGCCGAACAGCTGCGCCGCATATGGCGGTTCAGCCCGCGCATCACCTCCGCGGCCTGGTTGCTGTTCGCCACGATCATGCTGGTCTACTACGCGGCCCTGAGCTGGATGCCGACGATCCTCAAGGACGAGGGCCTCGGTGACACGGCGGCCTTCATGAAGACCACCCTAATGAGCGGGGTCGGCATCATCGGCGTGCTGGTGTCCACGGCACTCGTCGACGTCGTCGGCCGCAAGTGGCTCATCGGGGTCTCGGCACCGATCGCGTCCCTCGCGCTGGTCGTGTTCGCGCTGGTGATGGACATGCCGACCGGGTCCGTCGTGGCGATCGGCGTCTTCGGCTTCCTGATCCAGCTCACCATCCCCGCCCTGTACGCGTACGCCTCCGAGCTGTACCCCACCGAACTGCGCGCCAGCGGCTTCGGCTGGGCCTCGTCGGTCAGCCGGGCGCTCACCGGATTCGCCCCGATGCTGTTCGGCTCGCTCATGTGGCCCGCGCTGGGGCTGGCGACGACCTTCGCAGTGCTGGGGGTCGCGGTACTGCTGGCCGTCGTGTGGATGGCGTTCGCCGCACCGGAGACCAAGGGCCGGGTCCTCGACGCCAACGAGGAGGAGCCGCCGGCCCTCACGCGGCTAAGCGTCGCCGAGCAGCCGGCCCTCTGAAGCACGGCCTCCCGGACCGCCCACCCATCAACTTACGGAGGACCTTGACTTCGTCCCCCTCCTGAAGGAGGGGGATTCCTACGGCTCGCGCCGTAGGGGTTCCTGCTTCAACGCCGACTGCCCGCCAGGAGAACTCCCTTGAGGTCTTACACCAGCTCCACAGGCCGAGACGGCCAGCCCGGCCGCCTTGATGTTGCAGGCCGCGTTGATGTCGCGGTCATGCACGGCACCGCAGTCACACGTCCACTCACGGACGTTCAGCGGCATCTTCGCCGCAACCGTGCCGCAGGCCCCGCACAGCTTCGAGCTGGGGAACCACCGGTCGACCACGACGAGTTCACGCCCGTACCAGGCGCACTTGTACTCCAGCATGGAGCGCAGTTCCGTCCACGACGCGTCACTGATGGCGCGTGCGAGCCTGCCGTTCTTCAGCAGGTTGCGGACGGTGAGGTCCTCGATCACGACCGTTTGGTTCTCACGGACGAGCCGGGTGGTGAGCTTGTGCAGGTGGTCGCGGCGCCGGTCGGCGATCCGCGCATGGACCTCGGCGACACGCTTGCGGGCCTTCTCCCGGTTCGCGGAGCCCTTCGTCTTCCGGGACAACTCCCGCTGCGCCTTCGCGAGACGGGCGCGGTCGCGCCGCTCGTGCCGGGGGTTGGTGACCTTCTCCCCGGTGGACAGGGTCACGAGCGACGTGATGCCCGCATCGATACCGACCGCATTCGTCGTGGCCGGAGCCGGAGCAACGCGGTCGTCGCACAGCAGCGACACGAACCAGCGGTCGGCACTGTCGCGGGACACGGTCGCCGTGGTCGGCTCACTGCCCTCCGGGAGGGGGCGCGACCAGCGGATGTCCAGCGGACCGGCCATCTTGGCCAGAGTCAGGCGGCCGTCGCGCCATGTGAAGGCGGAGCGGGTGTACTCGGCCGACGCGCGGGATGTCTTCCGGGACTTGAAGCGCGGGTACTTCGTGCGCCTGGCGAAGAAGTTCCCGAACGCCGTCTGGAGGTGGCGCAGCGCCTGCTGAAGCGGGACGGAGGACACCTCGGCCAGGAAGGCGAGTTCCTCGGTCTTCTTCCACTCCGTCAGCGCGGCCGACGACTGCACGTAGGAAACGCGGCGCTGCTCTCCGTACCAGGCCCGTGTGCGCTCTTCCAGCGCCTTGTTATAGACGAGGCGGACGCAGCCGAACGTGCGCGACAGCTCCGCTGCCTGCTCATCCGTGGGGTAAAAGCGGTACTTGAACGCCCGCTTGACCTGCTGCGTCATGCCTCACGTTCTATCAGCTCCCGTGTGAGTGGTAGGTGTCGGCCAGTAAACGGTGGACGCCGGACCGCCCTGACGGCGAACCGACTTTCCCTGCCCTGCTTCACGAGAGCTTCGTTTCCTCCCCCGGCTGAAGCCGGGAGTATCCACGAAGGAAAGCCCCGATGAAGCCCGCCCCCTTCCAGTACCACCGGGCCCGCGACGTCGACGGCGCCGCACGACTGCTGGCCGAACTCGGCGACGACGCCAAGGTCATCGCCGGCGGCCAGAGCCTCGTCGCGATGATGAACTACCGGCTGGCCCGGCCGCGCCACCTCGTCGACATAGGCGGCCTGCGGGAACTGGACCGGATGCACCGGGACGCCGACGGCGGACTACGCATCGGGGCGCTCACCACCCACCACACAGTGGAGAGCGACCCGGCCGGCGTGCTGGGGGCGGGCTTCGAGGTCCTGCGGCAGACCATGACCTGGATCGGGCACCTCCCGATCCGCACCCGTGGCACGGTCGGCGGCAGTATGGCGCACGGCGACGCCACCGCCGAGTGGTGCCTGCTCGCGGTGACGCTCGGCGCGGAGTTCGTGGCACGCGGGCCGCAGGGTGAACGCACCATCCCCGCCGGGGACTTCTTCCACGGCTACTACACAACGGCCCTCGACCCGGACGAGATCCTCGTCGAGATCGTCTTCCCCCGACCCGCACCGCACGCCGCCCTCACCGAATTCGCCGAACGGCGCGGGGACTTCGCCCTCGTGGCCGCCGCGGTCGACCTCGATGTGGAGAACGGCGAGGTGCGCGGGGGCCGGGTGGCACTCGGCGG
>NZ_JAWOAI010000078.1:0-25565 GCF_033194735.1 Streptomyces sp. W16 | reverse complement strand
GCCGAGGTGGAGGCCATCGCCCGGGCCGCGCACGAGGGGCAGACCGACAAGGCGGGCCGGCCCTACGCCGAACATCTGCGGGCCGTCGCGGAGGGCGTGCGCGCTCGGGGCGGGGACGCGGAACAGATCGCGGCGGCCTGGCTGCACGACTCCGTGGAGGACGACGCGCTCACCGAGCAGTGGCTGCGCGAGGCCGCGCTGAGCCGCCGTACGAAGGACATCGTGCTGGCGGTCACCAAGCGGGCGGGGGAGACCCCGGAGGCGTACGCCGGGCGCGTGCTCGCGACCCCCGGCGCGCTCCTCGTCAAGGAAGCGGACCTGGCACACAACGCGGACCCGGCCCGCCTCGCCGTCCTCGACGAACCGACCCGCACACGACTGACCGAGAAGTACGCACGGATGCGCGCGCTCCTCGGTCTCGGCGTTCCCGACTAGGCGTTGACCGTCTCGCGTACGGCCGGCTTCCCCTGTTGCTCCAACTGCTCGCGGTCGCGGGCCAGTTCGGCCGCGTCGCGGCGGAACGCCCACTCCATGCCCGGCTCGATCGCGAAGCGGAACACCCGCCGTACGGGCGGGGTGCACAGCAGGGTGACGGCGGTGGCCGCGAGGACGCTCACGAGGAGCACGCCGTACGGCCGGTGCAGCCAGGTGTGGGCGAACAGGCCCGCGTAACCGGCGCCCTTGATCAGGAAGCCGTGCAGCAGATAGCCGTACAGCGTGCCCGCGCCGAGCGTCGTGAACCAGGTCTTCCGGCTCGGCACCCAGGAGTAGAAGCCGGCCGTCAGCAGCAGCGAGCAGGCGAACATCAGAAGCATCATCACCGGCCCCGCCCACCAGGGCGCCCCGAACTCCTGCGCGGAGTCGTGGTGGTAGAACCAGCCGGCGTTCATCCGCGGCACCGCCCACCAGCCGAACAGCACGGCACCCATGAACACCGGCACCGACAGCACGCGTACCGCACGGCGGCGCACCAGCCGGAAGTGCTCGGGCCTGAGGACCAGGCCGAGCACGAAGTACGGCAGGAACTGCGCCAGCCGCTGCAGATCGAAGTCGTCGGTCATGTCCGGGGTGCAGGAGGCGAGCATGGCGATGCCGAGCGCGAACGGCAGCGGGTGCCGGACCAGTTTCCAGATCGGGGTGGTCAGCCGCCAGATGAACAACGCGCAGAGGAACCAGGTGAGATACAGCGGGTCGAGGAGGGTGATCTTCTGGTGCGGGTCGTCGTTGGCGTACCGGCTGAAGAGCGAGTAGGCGATCTCGAAGACGATGTACGGCACCGCGACACCGGTGATGAGCCGCTTCAGGCGGTCGGGGCGGAGGTCGAAACTCCGGGAGAAGTAGCCGGAGATGATGATGAAGGCCGGCATGTGGAAGCTGTACACGACCATGTACAGGCCCTGAAGCACTCTGTTGTCGCCCTTGAGGGGCTCCCAGGAGTGCCCGATGGCGACCAGCAGGATCGCCAGGTACTTCGCGTTGTCGAAGAACGCGTCGCGGTGTCTGGGTTGTTCGTTCTGTTCGTTCTTTTTGCTCTGTTCGTTCTGGCCGGAGGGCGTGGCAGCGTGGAACATCTGAGGCACCCTAGCGTTGCCTGTGGGAATCGGTGAAACCATCGGACGCGCGTCCGAAAAGTTTCTGGGATGTCATGATTCATCCCGATCAAAAACCGCAAAACACCATGCCGAGAACGCCTGTTCGTGTGCTGCCGCCAATAATTCGAACTCCTTGCGAACGTTTCTCTTCCGAACCTTTGCGACCAACGATGCGTCACCTGCCGCATAGGTGGGCCGGGTTGGTGGCACGATGGTTCTGGCGGGGGTGCGCGCGGTGGCGTCCCCGGGCCGGGAGAGCGGACCGACCGAGGGTGTGATCAGTTGTGGCCATTTCACTGTCTGTGGTGCTGCTGTTGGCGATCATCCTGGTGGTGTTGATCCGAGGGGGATCGATCAAGGCGGGCCCAGCCATAGTCGCCATCCTCTTCGGCTTCTTCCTCGCCTCGACCGGCATGGCACCGTCCATCAACCGGTTCCTGAACTCGATAGCGGAGACGATCAACTCGATCAGCTTCTGATGGCGGGCCGATTCACCAAGGAGTTTGCCGGAGGACGGCAGAGTTCACCGAGTGATTGCTGCCGGGGAGCACCCGGGCCGCGGGGACGGCCGGCTGGGTACGGTCGTCGGGATGGTCTCCGGTAGTCCGTGCCGGGACGTAGTCCGAGGCAAGTACGGGGTGGCGATGGTTTACCTGGCGATTACTGCGCTGGCGCTCGTGTCCGTCGTGGCGGCCGCGGTGACCGTGCTGGTGCGCCGCGATCGGCGCCGGATGGCCGCCGGTCCGGAAGCGCGGCGAATCGAGGCGGCGGCCACGAGGGACTTTCGTGACGCGCGCTCACAGGCTCATGGGTACGAGCATTTCAGCGATGCCAGTGGCGGCATCAGCGCCCTGCGAGATCGTGACTCCCGCTAGCCCACTGGGCGTACGGGGGACGCGGCAGGCTGATCGGGGCCCTGGAAACGATCAGGGCCAGGCGGAGGAGTGATCCTCTGACCTGGCCCTAAGTCATTTGGAGCGGGCGACGGGAATCGAACCCGCGTAGCTAGTTTGGAAGACTAGTGCTCTACCATTGAGCTACGCCCGCACGTGACGCGCCGCAGGTCAGACGACCGCGGTACAGAAAGCATCGTAGCGGTTCGGGTGCCCTCGGCGCACACCGCATTCCCCATGCCCCTTCCGGCGCCCCGGCGCTCGTGAAATGCGGCGGCTCCACTGCCTGCGGGCATGTACCCTACGTGTCGCACCAGACGGGGTGTGGCGCAGCTTGGTAGCGCGTCCGCTTTGGGAGCGGAAGGCCGTGGGTTCAAATCCCGCCACCCCGACCACCTGCCGGACCTCCGGGACCGGTACCACACGAGTACCTCGCGAGATCGCCTTTTGGGGCGTCCAGCCGCTGCGGCTACTATGCAAGCTGCGCGCCCGTGTGTCTCACACTCTGAAGTCCTCCGGGCGACCAGAAACCGCCGGACCTGTCTGGGTCCGCAACCCAAGAAGTCAGCCCCCAAGGAGACCGAACCGTGAAGAGCGCCGTGGAGACCCTGAACCCGACCCGGGTTCGGCTCAGCATCGAGGTGCCCTTCGAGGAGCTCAAGGACAGCCTCGACGCGGCGTACAAGAAGATCAACCAGCAGGTCACGGTGAAGGGCTTCCGGAAGGGCAAGATCCCGGCGCGCGTCATCGACCAGCGGTTCGGTCGCGGTGCGGTGCTGGAGGAGGCGGTCAACGACGCGCTCCCGAAGTTCTACACCGAGGCGGTCAACGAGGCGGAGCTCAACCCGCTCGGCCAGCCCGAGGTCGACATCACGGAGCTGAAGGACGGCGAGACGCTGAACTTCACCGCCGAGGTCGACATCCGCCCGACCATCGAGATCCCGGACTACTCGGGCATCGAGGTCGAGGTCGACGCCGTAGAGGTCAGCGAAGAGGACATCGACAAGTCCGTCGAGCAGCTCCGCGAGCGCTTTGCCTCGACCTCCCCGGTCGAGCGCGCCGCCGTGGACGGTGACGTCGTCACCCTCGACCTGGAGGCCAAGGTCGACGGCGAGGTCCTGGAGGACGGTGTCGCCGAGGGCGTCTCCTACACCATCGGTTCCGGCGAGCTCCTCGAAGGCATCGACGAGGCCGTGACGGGCCTGGAGGCCGGTGGCGAGGCCACCTTCGCCTCCGAGCTCAAGGGCGGCTCCGCGGCCGGCCAGGAGGCCCAGGTCACCGTCAAGGTGAGCCAGGTCGCCGCCCGCGAACTGCCCGCGCTGGACGACGAGTTCGCACAGCTCGCCTCCGAGTTCGACACTCTGGAGGAGCTGCGCGCCGACAGCCGCAAGCGCCTTGAGAACATGAAGCAGTACGACCAGGCCACGCAGGCCCAGGAGCGCGTCCTGGACAAGCTGCTGGAGCTCGTCGAGGTGCCCGTCCCCGAGAAGCTCCTTGAGGACGAGATCAACACCCGCAAGCACAACCTGGAGCACCACCAGCTCGGCCAGATGGGCCTCGACCTGGAGAAGTACCTGGAGATCCAGGGCAAGACGGCCGAGGAGTTCGACGCCGAGACCAAGGAAGCCGCGGTCAAGGGCATCAAGACGCAGTTCGTCCTCGACGAGCTCGTCAACAAGGAGAAGCTGAACGTCAACCAGGAGGAGCTCACCGAGCACCTCATGCGTCGCGCGGCTTCTTCCGGCATGTCCCCCGACCAGTTCGCCCAGGCGGTCGTCGAGGGCGGCCAGGTTCCGCTCCTGGTCGGCGAGGTGGCCCGCGGCAAGGCCCTGGCGGTCGTCGTAGAGGCGGCCACGGTCAAGGACACCAACGGCGAGGTCGTCGACCTGGACGACGAGGACGAGACCGAGACGGCCACGGAGACCGTCGAGGCCGCCGTCGAGGAGCCCACCGAGGCGTAAGCAGCCGTACGAGGGGCCCTGGGGTTTGCATCAAGCCCCGGGGCCCTTTGTCATACCGCCCACTGGAGCGCGCCCGAAGGGGCGCGGGGAACTGCGCGCTCAGCCCCCACCGACCCGCAGCCCCGCCACAAGCTGAACCCACCACCACGCAGGGAGACCGCTCAGGCCAGCGCAGCGCATGCGCTGACAGCGAACAGTTCCCTTTGCGGGATTCCCCGAAGGGACCCGCGCGTTAGGGTCCATGAGTACGAGGGCAGGGGAGTCCCCGTTGCCCCCGGCAGTACACGTGAGACGGCCCGGCGCCGTCGTAAAGACGAGCAGGTGGATACGTGACGAATCTGATGCCTACAGCCGCCGGCGAGCCCTCTTTCGGTGGCCTCGGCGACCAGGTCTACAACCGACTGCTCGGTGAGCGGATCATCTTCCTCGGCCAGGCGGTCGACGACGACATCGCGAACAAGATCACCGCACAGCTCCTGCTCCTTGCCGCTGACCCCGACAAGGACATCTACCTCTACATCAACAGCCCCGGCGGCTCGATCACGGCCGGCATGGCGATCTACGACACCATGCAGTTCATCAAGAACGACGTGGTGACCATCGCCATGGGCCTCGCCGCCTCCATGGGTCAGTTCCTGCTCAGCGCGGGCACCCCGGGCAAGCGCTTCGCCCTCCCGAACGCCGAGATCCTGATCCACCAGCCCTCCGCCGGCCTGGCCGGTTCGGCCTCCGACATCAAGATCCACGCGGAGCGGCTGCTGCACACCAAGAAGCGCATGGCCGAGCTGACGTCCTTCCACACCGGCCAGACCATCGAGCAGATCACTCGCGACTCTGACCGCGACCGCTGGTTCGACGCCGACGAGGCCAAGGAGTACGGCCTCATCGACGACGTCATTCCCACGGCCGCCGGTATGCCGGGCGGCGGCGGCACCGGGGCCTGAGGCCCCAGGACAGCCCCCAGCCGACCGCCACAGCCCCCAGGAGAGAGACAGTGAACAACTTCCCCGGCAACGGCCTGTACGACCACGCACGCGCCGAATACACGGCCCCCGCCGCCGAGTCCCGTTATGTGATCCCGCGCTTCGTGGAGCGCACCTCGCAGGGCGTGCGCGAGTACGACCCGTACGCGAAGCTCTTCGAGGAGCGCGTGATCTTCCTCGGTGTCCAGATCGACGACGCGTCCGCCAACGACGTCATGGCGCAGCTGCTGTGCCTGGAGTCGATGGACCCCGACCGTGACATCTCGATCTACATCAACAGCCCGGGCGGCTCCTTCACGGCCCTGACTGCGATCTACGACACCATGCAGTTCGTGAAGCCGGACGTCCAGACGGTCTGCATGGGCCAGGCCGCGTCCGCCGCCGCCGTCCTGCTGGCCGCCGGCACTCCCGGCAAGCGCATGGCACTTCCGAACGCCCGTGTGCTGATCCACCAGCCTTACAGCGAGACGGGCCGGGGCCAGGTCTCCGACCTGGAGATCGCGGCCAACGAGATCCTCCGCATGCGTGCCCAGCTGGAGGACATGCTGGCCAAGCACTCGACCACCCCGCTGGACAAGATCCGCGAGGACATCGAGCGCGACAAGATCCTCACGGCCGAGGACGCCCTGTCGTACGGCCTGATCGACCAGATCATCTCCACCCGGAAGATGAACAACGCCGACGTCCGCTGACCCGGACCTGTATCGTCCACCACCCCTTGGCACGGTCCACGTGGAAGTGAACCGTGCCAAGGGGGGCCCGAACGGGGGGCCCGGCAAGGTACCGTCGGACATAAGGCAGCACCAGGAGCCGCTGGACCTAGGCGTCTCCCAGGCGAAGGGGAAGCACACCGTGGCACGCATCGGTGACGGCGGCGATCTGCTCAAGTGCTCGTTCTGCGGCAAGAGCCAGAAGCAGGTCAAGAAGCTCATCGCAGGGCCCGGTGTGTACATCTGCGACGAGTGCATCGACCTCTGCAACGAGATCATCGAGGAAGAACTCGCGGAGACGAGCGAGGTGCGCTGGGAGGAACTCCCCAAGCCCCGCGAGATCTACGAGTTCCTGGAGGGCTACGTAGTCGGCCAGGAGTCGGCGAAGAAGGCCCTCTCGGTCGCGGTGTACAACCACTACAAGCGCGTCCAGGCCGGTGAGAACGGCGGCGGCCAAAGCCGCGAGGACGCCATCGAGTTGGCGAAGTCCAACATCCTGCTGCTCGGCCCCACGGGCTCGGGCAAGACCCTCCTCGCGCAGACGCTGGCGCGCATGCTGAACGTCCCGTTCGCGATCGCCGACGCGACCGCGCTCACGGAGGCGGGCTACGTCGGCGAGGACGTCGAGAACATCCTGCTGAAGCTCATCCAGGCCGCCGACTACGACGTCAAGAAGGCCGAGACGGGCATCATCTACATCGATGAGATCGACAAGGTGGCTCGCAAGAGCGAGAACCCGTCGATCACCCGTGACGTGTCCGGCGAGGGCGTCCAGCAGGCCCTGTTGAAGATCCTGGAGGGCACCACGGCCTCCGTCCCGCCGCAGGGCGGCCGTAAACACCCCCACCAGGAGTTCATCCAGATCGACACGACGAACGTCCTGTTCATCGTGGGCGGCGCCTTCTCGGGCCTGGAGAAGCTCATCGAGTCCAGGGCCGGCGCCAAGGGCATCGGCTTCGGCGCGACGATCCGCTCGAAGCGGGAGCTCCAGGCCAAGGACCAGTTCGAGGACGTCATGCCCGAGGACCTGGTGAAGTTCGGCATGATCCCCGAGTTCATCGGCCGCCTCCCCGTCATCACCTCGGTCCACAACCTGGACCGCGAGGCCCTGCTCCAGATCCTGATCGAGCCGCGCAACGCGCTCGTCAAGCAGTACGAGCGTCTCTTCGAACTCGACGGCGTGGAGCTGGACTTCGAGCGCGAGGCCCTCGAAGCCATCGCCGACCAGGCCATCCTCCGCCAGACCGGCGCCCGCGGCCTGCGCGCCATCATGGAGGAAGTCCTCCAGGGCGTCATGTACGAGGTCCCGTCCCGCAAGGACGTGGCCCGCGTCGTCATCACGGCGGACGTCGTCCTCTCGAACGTCAACCCGACGCTGATCCCCCGGGACGCGCGCAACGGGCGGGGCCCGGGCGAGCAGAAGACGGCGTAGCGACAACAGTCCCGCAATCGCGAGGGGGCCCCGGTCAGTCCAACTGACCGGGGCCCCCTCGCAGTTGAGCCGGTGCTACGCCATCAGGCCTTGACCCGGACGTCGTTGCGGAGCTTCGCTGCCATGGAAGCCGTGCTCTCGACGGTGCCGCCATTGCCCGCGGCGAGTTCGGCGATCCCGAAGGCGCTGACGACGGCGACGGTGCTGTGGTCGCCCCAGATGCACATCGGCATCTTGATGGTCTTCGCGGCACCGGCGCCGGTGCTCGACGCGTCGGTGTTCGTGATCTCGGCGACCTGGCACTTCATGACGCCGTTGGAGAAGCCCGCGGGAGTGACCTTCTCCGGGCTGCCGATCATCTTGCCCTCGGTGGTCTTGTCCGTCTCGGACTCCGACTTCACCTTGGCGAACATGGCGTCCACGACGGCCTCGGGGTCGTCGATCGAGCCGTACACACCGTCGAAGGAAAGGCTCTTCTGGGACAGGCCCGAGCCGTTCTCGTAACCGGCGCTGACCTCCACGGGGTTCTTCACGCCCCACTTCTCGAAGTCGGCCTTGTCGTCCTTGGTCAGCGAGTCCTCGGAGCCGGCGCTGCCGGACTTCTTGTACGTCCCGTCGATGACCGTCGCCGGAGTCGTCAGCTTGTGCGCCCCGTCGTCCGCCACACCGCCGCTGCCGCCTCCGCCGCCGATCACGAAGTAGGCGCCGACCGCGACGGCGGCCACGACCGCCACCGCGCCGATGATCAGGCCCGTCTTCTTCTTCCCGCCACCCGGCGCCGGGGGCTGCGGAACGCCGTACGGGGGCTGGCCGTAAGGCGGTTGCTGACCGTAGGGCTGCTGGCCGTAGGCGTTCGGCTGCGGCGGGACGCCCTGCGGGGGCTGCTGCGGGTAGCCGTAGCCGGGCTGGGCGGGCGGGGCCTGGGGGTAGCCGTAGCCGGGCTGAGGGGCGCCCTGCGGCGCCTGCTGGGGAGGCGGGCCGTAGGGACCCGGCTGACCGTACGGCCCGGGCTGCTGAGGCTGCCCGCCGTACGGGCCCGGCTGGTTGTAGCTCATTCTGGGTTCCCCTCCAGATGCTTATGTGTTCCTGACACATCCTGGCGGAGCCACAGGGAACGCATGGCATCGGGGGCCGCACCGTTACAGAACAAACGCGTTTCGGGACACCCCCGCGACACCCCTAAACTGGCTCCGTGACCGAGAACGCTCAGCAGCAGCCACCAGCGCCCGACTCCGAACTGCCGACCCAGTACGCGCCGGCCGACGTAGAGGGGCCGCTGTACGAGCGCTGGGTCGAGCGGGGTTACTTCGAGGCGGACGCGAAGAGCGAGAAGCCGCCGTACACGATCGTCATCCCGCCGCCGAACGTCACGGGCAGCCTGCACCTCGGGCACGCCTTCCAGCACACGCTGATGGACGCCCTGACCCGCCGCAAGCGCATGCAGGGCTTCGAGTCGCTGTGGCTGCCGGGCATGGACCACGCGGGCATCGCCACGCAGAACGTCGTCGAGCGCGAGCTCGGCAAGGAGGGCAAGTCCCGCCACGACCTCGGCCGGGAGGCGTTCGTCGAGCGCGTCTGGCAGTGGAAGGACGAGTACGGCGGCAAGATCCTCGGCCAGATGCGCCGCCTCGGCGACGGCGTCGACTGGACCCGCGAGCGCTTCACCATGGACGAGGGCCTCTCCCAGGCCGTCCAGACCATCTTCAAGCGGCTCTACGACGACGAGTTGATCTACCGCGCCGAGCGCATCATCAACTGGTGCCCGCGCTGCCTCACCGCGATCTCGGACATCGAGGTCGAGTACCAGGACGACGACGGCGAGCTCGTCTCCATGAAGTACGGCGAGGGGGACGACACCATCGTCGTCGCCACCACCCGCGCCGAGACGATGCTCGGCGACACCGCCGTCGCCGTCCACCCCGACGACGAGCGCTACAAGCACCTCGTCGGCCGCCGCATCAAGCTGCCGCTCACCGACCGCACCATCCCGGTCGTCGCCGACACCCACGTCGACCCCGAGTTCGGCACCGGCGCCGTCAAGGTGACCCCGGCCCACGACCCGAACGACTTCGCCATCGGCCAGCGGCACGACCTGGAGTCGCTGACCGTCATGGACGAGCGCGGTGTCATCACCGTCCACGGCCCCTTCGAGGGCCTGGACCGTTTCGAGGCCCGCTCCGCCATTGTCGCCGCGCTGCGCGCCGAGGGCCGGATCGTCGCCGAGAAGCGGCCGTACGTCCACTCCGTCGGCCACTGCTCGCGCTGCAAGACGACCATCGAGCCGCGGCTTTCCATGCAGTGGTGGGTCAAGGTCGCCCCGCTCGCGAAGGCGGCCGGCGACGCGGTCCGTGACGGCCGCGTCAAGATCCACCCCCAGGAGATGGAGAAGCGCTACTTCGACTGGGTCGACAACCTCCACGACTGGTGTATTTCAAGGCAGTTGTGGTGGGGCCACCGCATCCCCGTCTGGTACGGCCCCGACGGCGAGGTCGTCTGCGTCGGCCCCGACGACGAGCCGCCCACCGGCGAGGGCTGGACCCAGGACTCCGACGTCCTGGACACCTGGTTCTCCTCCGGCCTGTGGCCCTTCTCGACCCTCGGCTGGCCCGAACAGACCCCGGATCTCAAGAAGTTCTATCCGACCGACGTCCTGCTCACCGGCCACGACATCATCTTCTTCTGGGTCGCCCGGATGATGATGTTCGGCCTGTACGCGATGGACGGTGAAGTCCCCTTCAAGACCATCGCGCTGACCGGCCTGGTCCGCGACCAGTTCGGCAAGAAGATGTCCAAGTCCTCGGGCACCGCGGTCGATCCCCTGGACTGGATGAACGCGTACGGCTCCGACGCCGTCCGCTTCACCCTGGCCCGTGGCGCCAACCCCGGTACGGACGTGCCGATCGGTGAGGACTGGGTCCAGGCGTCCCGGAACTTCGCCAACAAGATCTGGAACGCCACGCGCTTCGCGCTGATGAACGGCGCGACGATCGAGGGCGACCTGCCGCCCGCCGAGCAGCTCTCGGCCACGGACCGCTGGATCCTCTCCCGTCTGAACAAGACGGTGTCCCAAGTCGACGCGCTCTACGACGACTTCCAGTTCGCCAAGCTCTCCGACGCCCTCTACCACTTCGCGTGGGACGAAGTCTTCGACTGGTACGTCGAGTTGTCGAAGACCACGTTCATGGCGGGCGGCGAGCCCGCGAAGGTCTCCGGCCGCGTCCTGGGCGAAGTCCTCGACGTCACCCTGAAGTTGCTGCACCCGATCGTCCCGTTCGTCACGGAGACGCTCTGGACGACGCTGACGGGCGGCGAGTCGATCGTCATCGCGGACTGGCCGAAGACTGTGCTGGTTCCTGGGGCTGACGCCCCGGGTGGCTTCCGGGACGAGGCGGCCGAGAAGGAGATCGAGACCCTCCAGCAGGTCATCACCGAGGTCCGCCGTTTCCGCGCCGACCAGGGCCTCCAGCCCGGCCAGCGCGTCCCGGCCCGCCTCACGCTGGACGGCACGGCACTGGCGCCCCACGAGGCCGCCATCCGTCAGCTCCTCCGCCTCCAGCCGGAGGGCGAAGCCTTCGCGGCGACGGCCACCCTCCCGGTCGGCGGCGCCACGGTCGCCCTCGACCTCTCCGGCACGATCGACGTCGCGGCGGAGCGCAAGCGCCTGGCGAAGGACCTCGCGGCGGCCGAGAAGGAGAAGGCCCAGGCGACGGCCAAGCTCGGCAACGAGGCGTTCCTGGCCAAGGCCCCGGACAACGTGGTCGACAAGATCCGAGGCCGCCTCACGAAGGCCGACGAGGACATCGAGCGAATCAAGAGCCAGCTGGACGGCTTGCCGGAGGCGTAGGCAGCTTGTACGCAGGCAAGGGCCCCGGTGCTTTTCAACGCCGGGGCCCTTGCTCACCTAGGGGCGCGGGGCTGTATCGATATGCGGCTCCGCCGCGTGGGCGCGACCAGCCCCCACCGGGCCCGCAGACGAAACACGACCCGACCTCCGTAGACTGACCCACGTGACTGACAGCGACCCGTTCGACGAGATCATCGAGGCCGAGACAGACCGCGACCCCGACCTCGCGGTCATCGAGGCCGGCAGCCGAACCCTCCGCACCCAGGGCACCGGCGCCCCTCAGGCCGACGTACCCGGTCGCCCGGAAGACCCCCAGGTGGACGCCGCCCTCCGCGAGGTCGAGGCGGACCTGGCCACCCGCTGGGGCGAGACCAAGCTGGAGCCCTCGGTCAGCCGTATCGCCGCGCTGATGGACGTCCTGGGCGACCCGCAGCGGTCGTACCCCTCGATCCACATCACCGGCACGAACGGCAAGACCTCCACGGCCCGCATGATCGAGGCGCTGCTCGGCGCCTTCGAACTGCGGACCGGCCGCTACACCTCCCCGCACGTCCAGTCGATCACCGAGCGCATCAGTCTCGACGGCGCCCCGATCTCCGCCGAGCGGTTCATCGAGACGTACGAGGACATCAAGCCGTACATCGAGATGGTCGACGCGCAGCAGGAGTTCCGGCTGTCGTTCTTCGAGGTGCTGACGGGGATGGCGTATGCCGCGTTCGCGGACGCGCCCGTCGACGTGGCCGTCGTGGAGGTGGGGATGGGCGGCAGCTGGGACGCCACCAACGTCATCGACGCGGACGTCGCCGTAGTCACCCCGATCGATCTCGACCACACCGACCGGCTCGGCGAGACGACCGGTGAGATCGCGACCGAGAAGGCCGGCATCGTCAAGCAGGACGCGACCGTGATCCTGGCGCAGCAGCCGGTGGACGCGGCGCAGGTGCTGCTGAAGAAGGCCGTCGAGGTGGACGCGACCGTGGCCCGTGAGGGTCTGGAGTTCGGTGTCGTGTCTCGGAGCGTCGCCGTCGGCGGACAGCTCATCAACCTGCGCGGCCTCGGTGGCGAGTACGAGGAGATCTACCTCCCGCTCCACGGCCCGTACCAGGCGCACAACGCGGCCGTCGCCCTCGCCGCCGTAGAAGCGTTCTTCGGTGTCGGTGCCCAGCGGCCCGATCCGCTCGCGATCGACACGGTCCGCAAGGCGTTCGCGTCCGTCACCTCGCCGGGGCGGCTGGAGGTGGTGCGGCGGTCGCCGACCGTTGTGCTCGACGCGGCGCACAACCCCGCGGGCGCCCGTGCAACCGCCGAAGCGGTGGCCGAGGCCTTCGACTTCAGCCGGCTGATCGGAGTCGTGGGCGCGAGCGGCGACAAGAATGTGCGCGGGCTGCTCGAAGCCTTCGAGCCGATGTTCGCCGAGGTCGTCGTCACGCAGAACTCCAGTCATCGCGCGATGGACGTGGACGAGCTGGCCGCGATCGCCGTCGAGGTGTTCGGCGACGAGCGGGTGCAGGTCGAGCCGCGGTTGCCGGACGCGCTGGAGGCCGCGATCACGCTGGCCGAGGAGGACGGCGAGTTCGCGGGCGGCGGTGTGCTCGTCACCGGTTCCGTCATCACCGTCGGTGAGGCCCGACTGCTCCTCGGGAGGGGCTGACTTTCGTGCGTACGCTCTGTTCCTCGACCCTGATCGGCGAGTTCTTCGTGATCGGCTTCGCCGGGCTCGTGGCCATGAAGGACCCGGACCTGGCCACCTCCACCGTGTGGACGGTGTGCGGGATCGCGATGTTCCTGTCGGTCGCGCTGTGCGGTGTGGTGACCCGGCGGGCCGGCATCGTGCTCGGCTGGGCGCTGCAGATCGCGCTGATCGCGGCGGGCTTCGTGGTGCCGTCGATGTTCTTCCTCGGGGCGATCTTCGCGGCCCTGTGGTGGGCGTCGGTGCACTACGGCCGGAAGATCGACGAGGCGAAGGCGAGGTTCGCGGCACAAGCCGCACAGGCCGACTCCGCCACTCCCGGCGCGGCGTGACTCCACTACACCTGACGCTGCGTAATGGGCGCATGGACACGCCCTGTAGCCTCGGCCTTGTCGTGAGACGACCGTGACACGACTGTGAGCCGACCCGCACCATCATGATCCGAAGGAGTCCCGTCGTGACCCAGCGCACCCTCGTCCTGCTCAAGCCCGACGCCGTTCGTCGTGGCCTGACCGGCGAGATCATCAGCCGCATCGAGCGCAAGGCCGGCTGGCAGATCACCGCGCTGGAGCTGCGCACTCTCGACCAGGACACCCTGGAGCAGCACTACGGCGAGCACAAGGGCAAGCCCTTCTACGAGCCGCTGGTGGAGTTCATGGCCTCCGGTCCCGTCGTCGCCCTGATCGTCGAGGGCGAGCGGGTCATCGAGGGTGTGCGCGGGCTGGCCGGTCCGACGGACCCGATCGCCGCCGCGCCGGGCTCCATCCGGGGCGACTTCGGTGTCATCGTCAAGGAGAACCTGATCCACGCCTCGGACTCGGAGGAGTCCGCCGAGCGCGAGGTGAAGATCTTCTTCCCGGGGCGTTCCTGAATCTCCATCAGTAACCCACATGCCTGACCAGGGACGGCCGCGATTTTCCGGCCGTCTCTTGGCATATGCGTGCCGATCGGGGGAACGAGTGCCCCCGTTGGGCCGTCTCCACAAGCGAGGCGGCGCCTCACATGCTGACAATGGCGAAGACCCTCGCGCAGTGTTCGTGATGGCGCGTCTACGATGGAAGCCTTCACGTCACTGCACCAACTTCGCCGACCTGAAAAGCCCTCAAAAGCTCCCAGGAAGGCCAGACGAATCCTGATGGGGAACTCAATGTCGTTCATCGGCCGTGACATGGCTGTCGACCTCGGGACCGCCAACACGCTGGTGTACGTCAGGGGTCGCGGGATCGTACTCAACGAGCCGTCCGTCGTCGCGATCAACACCAACACCGGTGGCATTCTCGCGGTCGGCTCCGAAGCCAAGAAGATGATCGGGCGGACACCCGGCAACATCGTTGCCGTACGTCCGCTGAAGGACGGTGTCATCGCCGACTTCGAGATCACCGAGCGCATGCTCCGCTACTTCATCCTGAAGATCCACAAGCGGCGCTATCTGGCCCGCCCCCGTGTCGTCGTCTGTGTGCCCTCGGGCATCACGGGCGTCGAGCGCCGTGCCGTCATCGAGGCGTCGTCCCAGGCCGGCGCCCGCCAGGTGCACATCATCGAGGAGCCCATGGCCGCGGCCATCGGCTCCGGCCTGCCGGTCCACGAGGCCACGGGCAACATGGTGGTGGACATCGGCGGCGGCACCACGGAGGTCGCGGTCATCTCGCTCGGTGGCATCGTCACCGCCCAGTCCATCCGCGTCGCGGGCGACGAGTTGGACAACGCGATCATCCAGCACATCAAGAAGGAGTACTCGCTCCTTCTCGGTGAGCGGACGGCTGAGCAGATCAAGATCACGATTGGTTCCGCGTACGACCTCGACGATGACCAGCACACCGAAATCCGCGGCCGGGACCTGGTCTCCGGTCTGCCCAAGACCGTCGTCATCTCCGCCGGCGAAGTCCGCAAGGCGATCGAAGAGCCCGTCAACGCGATCGTCGACGCGGTGAAGACGACCCTCGACAAGTGCCCGCCCGAGCTGTCCGGCGACATCATGGACCGCGGAATCGTTCTGACCGGCGGTGGAGCCCTGCTGAAGGGTCTCGACGAGCGGCTGCGCCGGGAGACCGGAATGCCGATCCACATCGCCGAGGACCCGCTGGACAGCGTGGCGCTCGGCTCCGGCAAGTGCGTCGAGGAGTTCGAGGCGCTCCAGCAGGTTCTGGACGCCCAGCCGCGCAGATGACGTAACGCTTCGATTCCGCCGTACGGGATGATCCCTTCTCGTGCGGCGGATCGTTGATACGGAGGCATAGGCTCCGTCATAGGCCTTCGTTCACATCTGACGGGCCCTCGTACACACCTGCATACCTGAACCTCTGCACATTTCTATGAGGAAGGCACGGCCGCCGCACGTGAGGGACACACGAGAGAGCCGGCTGCTCCTGGTGCTGCTGATCGCCGTCGCGTTCGCGTTGATCACGGTGGACATCCGGGGAGGGCAGGACTCGCCGGTCGAGGGTGCCCGCCGGGCCGCGGCCACCGTGTTCGGCCCGATCGAGAACGGCGTGTCGTCCGCCGTGAACCCGGTCGGCGACGCGATCTCCGCGGTCCGCGACTCCGGTGAGCGGCACGACCGGCTCGCGCTCCTGGAGAAGGAGAACGCGGCTCTCAAGGCGAAGCTCGGCAGCGACGACCGCAACCGCAGCCGCCTGACCCAGCTGGACAAGATGCTGAAGGTGGCCGGCGAGGGCCAGTACGGCATCAAGGGTGCCCAGGTCATCGCCATAGGAGCCGCGCAGAGCTTCTCGTGGACGATCACCATCGACGTCGGCGCCAATGACGGCATCAAGCGCGACATGACCGTCCTCAACGGCGACGGGCTCGTCGGGCGCGTCACGACTGTCGGCCCCGACGCCTCCACCGTCCTCCTCGCCAACGACCCCGACTTCACCGTCGGCACCCGCATGGAGGGCAGCGACGAACTCGGCTTCGCCTCCGGCGAGGGCGACGGCCCGCTGCGCGTCGAACTCCTCAACGGCAAGGCCGAGGTGCAGAAGGGCGACCGGCTCGTCACCTTCGGCTCGCAGGCCGACAAGCCGTTCGTGCCCGGTGTCCCGGTCGGTGTCGTCTCCCGCGTCGACCCCTCCGGCGGCGGCCTGACCCGCACGCTCTACGTCACGCCGTACGTCAACTTCACCAAGCTCGACATCGTCGGCGTCGTCGTCGAGGCACCCAAGAAGGACCCGCGCGACACGGTCCTGCCCGCGAAGCCCAAGCCGACCCCGATCCCGACGGTGACCGTCACGGTCACCCCGTCCGCGAACGCGCCGGTCGACGGCCAGCAACAGCAGTAGGAGCCCTTCCTCATGCGTGTCAACCGGATCCTGCTCTCCGTGCCGCTGGTCGTCGTCGCCATGGTGGTCCAGGTGAGCGTCCTCGCCCGCCTCCACCTCCCGGGCGCCGTCCCCGACCTGCTCCTCCTCACGGTCCTCGGCCTCGCCATGGTCTACGGCCATGTCACGGGCGCCCTCATCGGCTTCGGCGCAGGCCTCCTCGCCGACCTCGCCCCGCCCGCCGACCACGCGGCCGGCCGCTACGCCCTCGTGCTCTGCGTCATCGGCTACCTCGCGGGCCTCGCGAAACCGGAGAACGGCCGCCTCAAGTCCGCGACCGGCCCGATGGCCGTCGTGGTCGCCGCCGCCCTCGGCTCCACCCTCCTCTACGCCGGTGTCGGAGCCCTCGTCGGCGACACCGCCGCCCGCCATGTCGGCCTGCCCAGCCTGCTGTTCACGGCCGCCCTGTACGACCTGCTGCTCGCCCCGTTCATCGTCCCCGGCGTCATGGCGCTGGCCCGCCGCGCCGACAACGACCCCCTTGCCGAGACCAACGCCGCCAAGTCGGCCGACATCTCCTCGGGTTGGCTCTCCTCCGGCACCGGCCTGAAGATCGGCGGCCAGCGCGGTGGCCTGCGGATGAAGACGGCTCGCGCGCGGGTGGCCCGGGCGGGACGTATCAAGGGGGTCAAGAGGCTTTGACCACCGGGGAGTTGGCCCACGGACTCACAGGTCCGTCGTATATGACTCATACACGCATCGTGTACACGCACTGAGAGGGGGAGGCAGCACCAATGACCAACATCCCGGAGACCGGACGGACTCCACGGGTTCAGATCAGGCTCGTCGTCATCCAGATCCTCGTCCTCTCCCTCCTCGGCACCCTCGGCGGGCGCCTCTGGTACCTGCAGATCCGTGAGGGCTCCGCGTACCAGAAGGAAGCGTCCGGCAACCATGTGCAGCAGGTCGTCGAGCCCGCGGTGCGCGGTTCGATACTGGACGCGCGCGGTGTGCCCCTCGCCGACAACGAGACCCGGCTCGTGGTCTCCGCCTCCCGCACCGACCTGCTGAAGCAGGCCGACGACGGCAAGGCCGTCCTCACCAAGCTGGCCGGCGTGCTGGGTCTGAAGCCCGCGGACGTCATCCAGAAGGTCCGGCTGTGCGACGCGAAGACCCCGCAGCCCTGCTGGAACGGCTCGCCGTACCAGCCGATCCCGATCACCGACGAGGCCACCGCCAAGCAGGCCCTGCAGATCCGCGAGCGCGCCGAGGACTTCCCCGGCATCACCGCCGAGCCCGAGGCCGTACGGCGTTACGCGGCCCCCGGCGACGCCAACGCGGCCCAGGTGCTGGGCTATCTCTCGCCGGTCACCGACGACGAGATCACCCAGGCCAAGGACTCCGACTCGCCGTATCTGCGCTCCGACCAGGTCGGCCGCTCGGGCCTGGAGCGCCAGTACGACAAGGAACTGCGCGGCAAGGCGGGCGTCACCCGCTACGAGGTCGACAACCTCGGGCGCGTCATCGGCAAGGCCAAGTCCGATGCGCCCGAGCCCGGTTCGAACCTCGTCACCAGCATCGACGCCCGTGTGCAGCGCGTCGCCGAGTACCAGCTCGACAAGGCGATGAAGGCCGCCCGCCAGCAGTTCGACAAGATCACCGGCGAGAACTACAAGGCCGACTCCGGTGCCGTCGTCGTGATGGAGGCCAAGACCGGCCGGATCGTCGCCATGGCGTCCGCGCCGACGTACGACCCGAACGTCTGGGTCGGCGGCATCTCCGCCAAGGACTACAAGCAGCTCACCGGCAAGAACTCCGACTACCCGCTGCTCAACCGGGCCATACAGGGTCAGTCGGCGCCCGGTTCGACGTTCAAGGTGGTCTCCACGGCCGCCGCGGTCGAGGCCGGCTACACGTGGGACGGCGGCTACCCCTGCACGAGTTCGTACTCGGTGGGCGGCCAGGTCTTCAAGAACTTCGAGGGCGAGAACTTCGGCCCCATCTCGCTGGGCCGCGCGCTGGAGGTCTCCTGCGACACCGTCTTCTACGGTCTCGCCGACGCCCAGTGGAAGAAGGACGGCGGCATCAACCCGAAGAAGGGTGAGCCGAAGGACTACTTCTACAAGGCGGCCCACCAGTTCGGCCTCGGCAAGACCACCGGCGTCGATCTCCCCAACGAGGTCACGGGCCGGATCCCGGACCGCAAGTGGAAGCAGGAGACCTACGAGGCCAACAAGGCCTACTGGTGCAAGACCGGAAAGAAGGACGGCACGTACGTCCAGAAGATCGCCTACGAGAACTGCCTCGAAGGCAACAAGATGCGTGAGGGCGACTCGATCAACTACTCCATCGGCCAGGGCGACACCCTCGTCACGCCGATCCAGGAGGCCATGATCTACGGCGCCCTCGCCAACGGCGGCACCGAGTACGTCCCGACCATCGGCAAGGCGATCGTCAGCGCCGACGGCAAGACGGTCCAGGAGATCAAGCCCCAGGTGAAGGCGAAGCTGCCGATCAGCGCGGCCACGCACAAGGGCATCGACAAGGCCCTCGCGGGCGTGGTCACCAGCGGTACCGCCGCCTGGAAGTTCCAGGGCTGGCCGCAGGACAAGATCGAGCTGCACGCCAAGACGGGTACCGCCGAGGTCTACGGCAAGCAGACGACCTCGTGGTTCGCGACGTACACCAAGGACTACACGGTCGTCATGACGATCGCCCAGGCCGGTACGGGTTCGGGCGCCTCCGGTGAGGCCGTGCGCAACATCTACAACGCGATGTACGGCGTCCAGGCCGACGGCTCCATCGACAAGAAGAAGGCGCTGCTGCCCACCCCGCAGAAGAGCCTCCCGAAGGTCCGCGCCGACGGCACGATCGCTTCCCCGAAGATCACCGCCGACCCGGCCAAGGAGCTGGAGAAGCAGCAGGAGAAGGCGACCGAGCAGGGCGTCACCGCCGCGGACGACGGCCAGCAGCCGGCCATCTCGCCCTCACCGTCCACCACCAACAGCAACACCCGCAGGCGTCCGCGCAGAAGGGGAAACCGGAGGATGCTCACATGACCGGCAACAGCTTCTCCGTCTCCGGATACGGGCCCGAGCGGGCCGGCTGGACGCGGGTCTTCGCCCGTGACTCGCTGGCCCGCCGCCTCGACTGGCCGATACTGCTGTCGGCTGTCGGGCTTTCCCTGATCGGCTCGGTGCTGGTCTTCTCGGCGACCCGCAACCGCACCGAGATCAACCAGGGCGACGAGTACTACTTCCTGATCCGGCACCTGATGAACACCGGCATCGGCATCGCCCTGATGATCGCCGTCGTCTGGGTCGGCCACCGCACCCTGCGCGTCGTCGTCCCGTTCCTGTACGGCGCCTCGGTGTTCGGCATCCTGCTGGTGCTCACCCCGCTCGGCTCGACGGTCAACGGCGCGCACTCCTGGATCGTGCTCGGCGGCGGCTTTTCGCTCCAGCCCTCGGAGTTCGTGAAGATCACGATCATCCTGGGCATGGCGATGGTGCTGGCCGCGCGGGTCGACGCGGGCGACAAGCCCTACCCCGACCACCGCACGGTCCTCCAGGCCCTCGGCCTGGCCTCCGTCCCGATGATGATCGTCATGCTGATGCCCGACCTCGGGTCGGTCATGGTCATGGTCATCATCGTGCTCGGTGTGCTGCTGGCCTCGGGTGCGTCCAACCGCTGGATCTTCGGCCTGCTGGGCGCGGGCGCGATCGGCGCGATCGCGGTGTGGCAGCTGCACATCCTGGACGAGTACCAGATCGCCCGCTTCGCAGCCTTCGCCAACCCGAGCCTCGACCCGGCCGGCGTCGGCTACAACACCAACCAGGCCCGCATCGCGATCGGCTCCGGCGGCCTCACCGGCGCCGGCCTCTTCCACGGCTCCCAGACGACAGGCCAGTTCGTCCCCGAACAACAAACAGACTTCGTCTTCACGGTCGCGGGCGAGGAGTTGGGCTTCGTCGGCGCGGGCCTGATCCTCGTCCTCCTGGGCGTGGTGCTGTGGCGCGCCTGCCGCATCGCCCGCGACTCGACCGAGCTCTACGGCACGATCGTCGCCGCCGGAATCGTCGCCTGGTTCGCCTTCCAGGCCTTCGAGAACGTCGGCATGACCCTCGGCATCATGCCGGTCACCGGCCTGCCGCTGCCCTTCGTGTCGTACGGCGGCACGTCGATGTTCGCTGTGTGGATCGCGGTGGGTCTGCTGCAGTCGATCCGGGTGCAGCGACCGATGTCCGCCTAGCCGTTACCTGCGCATTCGCCCGAGTTTCCCCGAGGTTCATTCCCGACGCCCTCTGCCATCCCGGCTCGCGGGCAACTAGATTCAGGTCATGGCGGACACAAAGCGTGAAATCGAGCGTAAGTACGAGTCCGACGAGAGCGGTCTGCCCGACCTGACCGGCGTCGCCGGGGTGAAGACCGTCCTGGACAAGGGCGTCGTGACGCTGGACGCCGTCTACTACGACACCGCCGACGAACGCCTCGCCGCCGCCTCCACGACCCTGCGCCGCCGCACCGGCGGCTCCGACGCGGGCTGGCACCTGAAGGTGCCGGTCGCGCCCGGAGTCCGCGACGAGATCCAGGAGCCGCTCTCCGACACCGTGCCGCGCAGCCTCGCCGGTCTGGTCCGCTCCAGGGTCCGCGACGCCGAACTGCTGCCCGTGGTCCGCCTGCGCTCCGACCGGGACCTGCGCCACCTCGTGGACGCGGACGGCGTGCTGTTGGCCGAGGTCAGCGTGGACGCCGTACACGCCGAACGCCTCAGCGACGGCGGCGGCACCGCCCAGTGGACCGAGATCGAGGTCGAACTCGCCGACGACGGCGACCCGGCCTTCCTCGACAAGGTGGAGAAACGGTTGCGCAAGGCGGGCGTACGACCGTCGTCGTCCGCGTCGAAGCTGGCGCGGGCGCTGGCGGAGACCGCTCCGAAGAAGCCGAAGGAGCGCAGGGCGCCCGTGTCGCCGCCGGCCGAGCCGGAGACCGCCGGTGACCACGTCCTCGCCTACGTCCGCGCCCAGCGCGACGCGATCCTCGAACTCGACCCCGCCGTACGGCAGGACGCCTACGACTCCGTGCACCGCATGCGGGTCGCCACCCGCCGGCTGCGCAGCACGTTCCGCTCGTACGGCAAGGTCCTCGACCGCACGGTCACCGACCCGGTCGGCGAGGAACTGAAGTGGCTGGCAAGCGAGTTGGGCGTGGACCGGGACCGCGAGGTGCTGACCGAACGCCTGACGACGGTCCTCGCCGAACTGCCCCGCGCTCTGGTCTCCGGCCCGATCCGCACCCGGATGCGCACCTGGGCGAACGCCCGCCGGGGCGGCTCGCGCCGCCGGCTCATCGGCGTCCTCGACTCCAAGCGGTATCTCGCCCTGCTCGACACCCTGGACGCGCTGGTGGCCGAGCCGCCCCTGCTGCCGGACGCCGCCGGCCGACCGGAGAAGGTGATCGGCAAGGCCGTACG
The DNA here is from genome assembly GCF_033194735.1 of Streptomyces sp. W16. Lineage (NCBI taxonomy): Bacteria > Bacillati > Actinomycetota > Actinomycetes > Kitasatosporales > Streptomycetaceae > Streptomyces > Streptomyces sp. W16. The sequence continues at coordinate 3,730 of NZ_JAWOAI010000078.1, read as the reverse complement.
CAAGGACTTCGAGAAGGTCGCGGCCCTGGTCGAGGAGGCGATCGGGGCTCCGCCCGGCGCGGACCGTGACCTCGCGCTGCACGAGGCCCGCAAGAAGGCCAAGCGCACCCGGTACGCGGCGGAGGCGGCGACCCCCGCGCTCGGTGTCCCGGCCCGCGGGCTGGCCAAGTCCATGAAGTCCCTGACCAGCCTGCTCGGCGAGCACCAGGACAGCGTCATGGTCCGCGAGACCCTGCGCGAGCTGTCCGCGGTGGCGCACGCGGCGGGGGAGAACTCGTTCACGTACGGGGTGCTGTACGGGCGCGAGGAGCAGCGGGCGGCCGGGGTGGAGGCGGCGCTGCCGGGCATGTGGGAGGAGATCAGGTCCGGGGTGCCCGTCTGAGGCGTACGGGGGACGTTCGGGTTCGCGTTAGTCTGGATGGTCACCCGTCCGTTCAGTACCGCTCACGAAGGTTCGCGAGATGCCTGCCGAAGCCGCTGCGGCCGCAGAGTCCGTTTTTCCGCAGCTCGAAGCCCTGCTCCCGCATGTGCAGAAGCCGATCCAGTACGTCGGCGGTGAGCTCAACTCCACGGTCAAGCCGTGGGAGTCGTGCGATGTCCGCTGGGCGCTGATGTACCCGGACGCGTACGAGGTCGGCCTGCCCAACCAGGGCGTCATGATCCTCTACGAGGTCCTGAACGAGCAGGAGGGCGTCCTCGCCGAGCGCACCTACAGCGTGTGGCCGGACCTGGAGGCGCTGATGCGGGAGCATCGCGTCCCGCAGTTCACGGTGGACAGCCACCGCCCGGTCGGCGCCTTCGACGTCTTCGGCCTCTCCTTCTCCACCGAACTCGGCTACACGAACATGCTCACGGCCCTGGACCTGGCGGGCATCCCGCTGGAGTCGAAGGACCGGACGCTCGACCACCCGATCGTGCTGGCGGGCGGCCACGCGGCCTTCAACCCCGAGCCGATCGCCGACTTCGTCGACGCGGTGATCATCGGCGACGGCGAGCAGGCCGTACTCGACATGACGAAGATCGTCCGAGGCTGGAAGGCTGAGGGCCGCCCCGGCGGGCGCGAGGAGGTCCTGTTCCGTCTGGCGAAGACGGGCTCGGTCTACATCCCCGCGTTCTACGACGTGGAGTATCTGCCGGACGCCCGTATCGCGCGCGTGGTCCCGAACAAGTCGGGCGTCCCGTGGCGGGTGTCGAAGCACACGGTCATGGACCTCGACGAATGGCCGTACCCGAAGCAGCCCCTGGTCCCGCTCGCCGAGACGGTCCATGAGCGCATGTCGGTGGAGATCTTCCGCGGCTGCACGCGCGGCTGCCGCTTCTGCCAGGCCGGCATGATCACCCGCCCGGTCCGTGAACGCTCCATCACGGGCATCGGCGAGATGGTCGAGAAGGGCCTGAAGGCGACGGGCTTCGAGGAGGTCGGCCTTCTGTCGCTCTCCTCGGCGGACCACTCGGAGATCGGCGACATCGCGAAGGGCCTGGCGGACCGGTACACGGAGGACAAGATCGGCCTGTCCCTCCCGTCCACCCGCGTGGACGCCTTCAACGTCGACCTGGCGAACGAACTGACGCGCAACGGCCGCCGCTCCGGCCTCACCTTCGCCCCCGAGGGCGGCTCGGAGCGCCTGCGCAAGGTCATCAACAAGATGGTGTCGGAGGAAGACCTCATCCGGACGGTCTCGACGGCGTACGGCAACGGCTGGCGCCAGGTGAAGCTGTACTTCATGTGCGGCCTGCCGACCGAGACCGACGAGGACGTCCTCCAGATCGCCGACATGGCGATGAAGGTGATCGCCGAGGGCCGCAAGGTCTCCGGCCAGAACGACATCCGCTGCACGGTCTCGATCGGCGGCTTCGTCCCCAAGCCCCACACCCCCTTCCAGTGGGCCCCGCAGCTCTCGGCGGAGGAGACGGACGCCCGCCTCACCAAGCTCCGCGACAAGATCCGCGGCGACAAGAAGTACGGCCGCTCGATCGGCTTCCGCTACCACGACGGCAAGCCGGGCATCGTCGAGGGCCTGCTGTCGCGCGGCGACCGCCGGATCGGCGCGGTCATCCGTGCGGTCTACGAGGACGGCGGCCGCTTCGACGGCTGGCGCGAGCACTTCTCCTACGACCGCTGGATGCGCTGCGCGGAGAAGACGCTGCCGGCGCTCGGTGTGGACGTCGACTGGTACACGACCCGAGAGAAGACCTACGAGGAGGTCCTCCCCTGGGACCACCTGGACTCGGGCCTCGACAAGGACTGGCTCTGGGAGGACTGGCAGGACTCCCTCGACGAGACAGAGGTCGAGGACTGCCGGTGGACGCCTTGCTTCGACTGCGGGGTGTGCCCGCAGATGGACACGTCCATCCAGATCGGTCCCACGGGCAAGAAGCTGCTGCCGCTGACGGTGAAGCAGCCTGCGGGGACGGGTGGCGGGCACGCGCACTGAGGTCGGCGAGGCGCTCGGTCCTGGTGATCGGCGCGGTGGTGCGGGGCGGGGTCGGGCGACCCGCCCGCCGACGCCGGAACGTCCTTCGGGAGTGGCCGACAGGCCGACCGTCACCTGCTCGCGGACCTGCTCACCGAGCACGCCGACAACCGCTTCGGTGATCGCGGAGATGAGCCGCGCCGGCGCGTCCGGCACGGCGGGGTGCCGGTAGGCCGCCTCGCGCAGGTTCGGGGCGGCGCGGTCGGTCGGCTTTCCGCCGAGGCCGGGGCGGGTGACGTGGACGCGGTGGTGAGTGAACTGCTGTTGCTCATGCCGCGGATGGCGAGGCGGGTGAAGCGCGTTCCGCTGCCCGAGGGTCTGCAGTCGCAGTCGTTGACGCCCCGTCATCTCTCGCTGTTGTCCTGGCTGTTGTTCGACGGGCCCATGACCGTCAGCGAACTGGCCGCGCGTCTGGAACTGGCGCCCACCACGGTCAGCCTGATGGTCGGGGACCTGAGGGGGAAGGGCATCCTGGACCGGCGCGAGGACCCGACCGACCGGCGGCGCCGGATCGTGGCCAACGCCGCCGAACGGCACGACGCGATCGCCTCCTGGCTCGCCCCCCCCGGCGCGGCGGCCCGGCGCCGCGTACTCGGCCCGCTGACTCCGGCGGAGCGGCGGCTTTTTACGGGGGTGCCGGAGGTCTGTCGGCTGACCTCCGGGCACCCTTTTTTCGCGTGTTGTTCTCGTGTGGTGCGAGGGCTGTCACACCCCGCCGTTGGTGACCCCGGGCGACGGCTGCAGTGTCACCTTGGTCCAGGGGTTGGGGGTGCCCGCGCTGTTGTTGCAGTTCAGCGTGGCGGGGTTGGTGCTGTTGACCTCGACACAGGTGGTCTCCCAGACCTGGCCCGTGGTCGTCATGACGTCGAACTTGATGGGCTGTCCCGCGTTGGCGCTGTGCCCGTTGACGGCGACTCCGCAGGGGAGGCCGGCCGCGCCGCCCGCCGGGTAGTTGGGGTGGGTGCTGAGGTCGGTCCAGAGGAAGTTGCGGGGGGTGGTGCCCCGGAGGTCGTGGATACCCGCGTAGGTGATTCCGCCGGTCAGCGCGGCTCGCAGCTCGAAGTTGTTCGAGTCCTGCTGGGCGTCGATGTCGGAGCAGGGTCCGGCGGCACCCGTCGGTCCGACGGGTCCTTGGTCACCCTTCGGCCCCATAGGCCCAACGGGTCCGGCAGGTCCGACGGCGCCCGTGTCGCCCTTGGGTCCGGTGGGTCCGGCCGGCCCCCCGGCGGGGCCCGTGTCGCCCTTCGGCCCGGCGG
>NZ_JAWOAI010000077.1:0-25580 GCF_033194735.1 Streptomyces sp. W16 | reverse complement strand
GTGAGTGGGGGCGTGGGTGGGGGCGTGAGTGGGGGCGTGGGTGGGGGCGTGGGTGGGCGCATCCGTCGTGGATGCGTCCGTCGTGGATGCGTCCGTCGTGGGTGCGCGGCTGGGAACTCATGAGCTGCCTCCGTGTCCTGCGGCGGCCGGAGCGGCCGTCCGAGTCGACAATGCGCGCATCAACGGACGTATCCCATTCGGCATTTGACGAATCTCCGGCGCTCCGGGACACGGCCGGGCGTAGATTCACGGCAGGCGAGAACCGGCCACCGGGAGGCCGCCATGACCCCACCCTTCACGACAGCCGAGGTCCATCTGCGGCGGATGGCGGACATCCTGGCCGAGGCCAGGCAGGACGCCTCCGACGCCGTACCCCCGGAGTCCCTGCTGCTCGGTCTGCAGCGTCTGGTGCCGTGCGACTGCGCCTGCTTCTCCGAGCTGGACGTCCCGACCCGGATCCACGTCAACGAGCAGGAGACGCCGTACGACGACTGGGGCGACGTGGGCGGCGACGCGACGCTGGAGGGCTACTGGCGCTGGCGGCACCAGCATCTGCAGTGCGTGGAGGTCGCGCGGGTGCACACCAGCCCCCAGGTCACGCAGATGACCGACTTCATGCCCCTGCGCGAGCTGATGCGCCTGCCGATCTACACGGAGCATCTGCGGCCGTTCAAGTGCATCGCCGCCGTCGCCCTGCCCACCGCCCCGGGCCGTACCCGTGTCTACCAGTTCTTCCGCAAGGACCCGAAGCCGTTCAACGACCACGAGATGACCACGCTCGGCCTGCTGGCCCCGCACCTGTACGCCATCTACCAGGAGGCCGCCCTCCGACGCCGTTCCCCGGTGCGGCTGACCCGTCGCGAACTCGACGTCCTGCGCTGCGTCGCGCGCGGTATGAGCACCCCGCAGATCGCCGAGCAGCTCGTCGTCTCGACCGGCACCGTCCGCAAGCATCTGGAGAACGCCTTCAACCGGCTCGGCGTCTCCAGCCGCGTCGCCGCGGTGGCTCGCGTGTTCCCGGAGGCGGAGGCGGTCTGAGCGGGCGACCGACGAGTTCCCGCGACGGGCGCGGTCCCTGGTCCCTGGCCGGCGATCCGCGCTTTCGTGTTCGCTGTGGCGCCCCGCACGGTTTTCGGCTTCGGTAAGGGGAAGCCGTTCAGCCAGACGCGGTGGCGGTTCGAGTGACGTGCCTGACAAAGGAGTCAAGCCATGGACATGACCCTCGAAGTGATACTGCTGCCCGTCTCCGACGTGGACCGGGCCAAGGCGTTCTACCAGGACAAGGTCGGTTTCCACGTGGATCTCGACGGCGAGGTGATGGAGGGCGTGCGGATCGTGCAGCTGACGCCGCCGGGGTCCGGGTGTTCGATCGCGCTGGTCGACGGCTTGCAGGTGCCGACCGGGACGCCGCAGCCGGGGACGTACCACGGCATGCAGCTGTGCGTGCAGGACGCGAAGGCGGCCTACGACGAGCTGACCGCGCGCGGGCTCGACGTCAGTGAGCCGGTGCAGTTCGCGCCGCAGGACGGCGCCACCTTCATGTACTTCAAGGACCCGGACGGCAACGGCTGGGCGATCCAGGAGTACCGGAAGCGGGCCACCGAGCCGCTGCACCAGGTGCTGGCCCAACTGGCCGGGCCGCAGCAGTAGTTCGCCACCAGCAGTAGTTCATCTCTTCTTCATCCATCGGGTTGGGAGCGGTGGGATGCGGGCATTTTGGCGTGTGCATGCTCTGTCCGCACCGTCACCCCCGTCCTCCCCCCACCCGGAGGTTGAAGTGTCCGGCAGTTCTGGCAGTTCGCGCAGTTCCGGAGGTTCCGGCGGTTCCGGCGGTTCCGTTGGTTCCGTTGGTTCCGGCGGTTCCGTTGGTTCCATGTACCGCCGCAGCCGCACCGTCGTGGCGTCCGCGCTCGCCTTCTCGGCAGCCGCCGTCGGGGTCTGGACAGGTTTCGGCACCGCCTCGACCGCGCACGCCGCGACCGGGGTGCCGACCCCGGACCACGTAGTCGTCGTGGTGATGGAGAACCACGCCTACAGCCAGGTCATCGGCTCCTCCAGTGCCCCCTACATCAACTCGCTCGCGTCCGGCGGCGCCGCCCTCACCCAGTCGTACGGGATCACCCACCCGAGCCAGCCGAACTACTTCGCCCTGTTCTCCGGCTCCACCCAGGGCATCACCAGCGACAGCTGCTACACCGCCGGCTTCTCCTCGGCCGCGAACCTCGCCTCCGAGGTGACGGCGGCGGGCGGCACCTGGGCCAGCTACAACGAGACGCTGCCCAGCCAGGGTTCGACGACATGCAGCAGCGGCAACTACGCGCGTAAGCACAACCCCTGGTTCGGTTTCTCCAACGTCGCGACATCGACGGCGAAGACGTTCACGCAGTTCCCGACGGACTACACGACCCTCCCCGACATCTCCTTCGTGACGCCCAACCTGTGCAGCGACATGCACGACTGCTCGGTGGCAACGGGCGACACCTGGCTGAAGAACAACCTTGGCGCGTACGCCACTTGGGCCAAGACCCACAACAGCCTGCTCGTCGTCACCTTCGACGAGGACAACCTGCTCAGCGGCAACCGCATCCCGACGGTCTTCTACGGCCAGCCGGTGACCGCGGGCGCCACGTCCTCGACCACGTACAACCACTACAACCTGCTGCGGACCCTGGAGGACTCCCAGGGCCTGACCACCCACGCGGGCAACGCGGCCTCCGCCGCAGACATCACCGGCATCTGGGCGTCCTGAGATGTACGTGGCGGACAGCCGCGCCAACGCCGAACCAAGTGCCGGGGGTACTACGGGTACTACGGGTACTGCCCGTAGTACCCGTAGTACGGCGCGGGTGTCCGCCGTCGTCGCCCCCACGGTCTTCGCACTCGGCGCGGTCAGCCTGATCACCGACGTGTCGTCCGAGATGGTGACCGCGGTGCTGCCGCTGTACCTGGTAACGGGCCTCGGTCTGTCACCGCTGGGCTTCGGTGTCCTGGACGGCATCTACAACGGCTTCTCGGCACTCGTCCGCCTGGCCGGCGGCCACCTCGCCGACCGGGGCGGCGGTCGCCACAAGTGGGTGGCGGGCGCGGGCTACGCCGTCTCGGCGGCCTGCAAGCCTCTCCTCCTCCTGGCCCACACCCTCACCCCCATCGGCCTGATCCTGGCCGCCGACCGCACGGGCAAGGGCCTGCGCACGGCACCCCGCGACGCGCTGATCTCCCTGTCCTCCACCCCGGAGAACCGCGGTCGTGCCTTCGGCGTACACCGCGCGATGGACACAGCGGGCGCGCTGCTCGGCCCGCTGGTGGCGTTCCTGATCCTGCGGGCGACGGTCGACGGGTACGACGCGGTGTTCACGGTGAGCTTCTGTGTGGCGGTGGTGGGGGTGCTGGTGCTGGTGTTGTTCGTGCCGGGCGGCAAACCACCGGCACGGGTGACTTCGAGCCGCCCCACCCTCCGCGCCGCCTTCGCCCTCCTCGCCCGCCGCGACCTGCGCCGCATCACCGTCTGCGCACTCCTGCTCGGCCTGGCGACGGTCAGCGACTCCTTCGTGTACCTGCTCCTGCAACGCCGCCTCGGCGTCCCCGACCGCTGGTTCGCCCTGCTCCCCCTGGGCACGGCGGCGGCTTTCCTCCTGCTCGCCGTACCACTGGGCCGCCTGGCGGACCGCGTAGGCCGCTGGCGGGTGTTCCTGGCCGGCCACGGCGCCCTCCTCACGGCGTACGCCCTGCTGCTGACCTCCTGGCACGGCACGGCCCTCCCCTACGCAGTCCTCCTCCTGCACGGCGGTTTCTACGCGGCGACCGACGGCGTACTGATGGCGGCGGCCTCGGACAGCGTGCCGGAGGAACTGCGCTCGTCGGGCCTGGCGCTGGTCCAGACAGGCCAGGCGGCAGCGCGGTTCGTGTGCTCGCTGGGCTTCGGGGCGGCGTGGACGCTGTGGGGCGACCGTACGGCGCTCATGGCATCGGCGGTGGCGCTGGCGATCTGCGCGGCGTTCGCGCTGACGCTCCGCCCCGGCCGATCAGTACTGGAGCCTTCCCGATGACCCTGCGCAACCGCATCCTGATCCTCGCCACGGCGATCGTCCTGCTGGCAGGGATCGCCGTCGCCTCGGTACTCCACGCGTCGGCGCGTGCCGGGCAGCGGGACCAGGTCCAGCCCGACGGCCCACAGGTCACCGCGGGCCGGGTCACCCTCACGTCCCCCGGCACCATGGTGTTCCGCAACATGGCCTGGGGCCCCCACCGAGACGAACTCACGACGGTCCCGGCCTCCAACCCCTCCGGCCCACGCACGGCCTCCGGCCTCAAGTGCCTCCGCTTCTACGCCAGTTCAGGCACCGGAGTCTGCCTCCAGGCAGTCCACGGCACGGTCACCGACACCTACCGCGCCTTGATCCTCGACGCCCACCTCAAGGAGAAGGCCCGCTACGACGTCCCCGGCATCCCCTCCCGAGCCCGGGTCTCCCCTACGGGCCACTACGCGGCGTGGACGGCGTTCGTCGGCGGCGACTCGTACGCGGGTACGAACTTCTCGACGCGGGCGGCGATCGTAGACACCCGGACGGGTCGGCTGATCCCGTCCCTAGAGTCATTCCGCGTCCTCAAGGACGGCCACGCCTACCACGCGGCCGACGTCAACTTCTGGGGCGTGACCTTCGCGGCGGACGACCGCATGTTCTACGCGACGCTGGCGACGAAGGGCAGCACGTACCTGGTCAGGGGCGACCTACGCGCTCGGACGGTCACCACGATCCACACGAACGTCGAATGCCCGTCCCTCTCCCCCGACGGCACGCGCATCGCCTTCAAGAAACGGGTGAAGGGCCTCCCGAAGGACGCCCCGTGGCACCTGTACGTCCTGGACCTGCGGACGATGCGCGAGACGCCGCTGGCCGAGTCACGGAGCGTGGACGACCAGGTGGTGTGGCGGGATGACGGGATGATCGTCTATGCGCTGCCGGGGGACTACGGCGCAGACCTGTACGAGGTTCCGGCGGACGGGACGGGAAGGGCTCGGCGGATCAGCACGGCGGCGGTGTCGCCGGCGTATGTGAAGTAGGGCGAGCGGGCCGCGGAACCGGCAGGTTGGGTGAATACGGGTCAGTTGGGGGCTGGGGGTTCTAGGCTCGGTGGTTCAGTGCGGTGGTGGCTGGACTCGGGGGATGTGGGATGGGCTGCGTAGGGGCGCCTGACGGGCCGTGGTTCGTCAGTCATGCGGGGGCGGACCGGGCCTGGGCGGAGTGGGTGGCGTGGCAGCTGCTCGACGCCGGGTTCCAGGTGGAGTTGGACTACTGGGACTGGGGCGCGGGTGACAACTTCGTCCTGAAGATGAACACCGCGCTGGAGCAGGGGCGCTTTCTGGCGTTGTTCTCGCCGGCCTACTTCGAGCCGGAGCGGTTCACCACTCCCGAGTGGACCGCCATCGTGGCGATGAAAGAGAGGATCACTCCGGTACGGGTGGCCGAGGTGGTCTCGCCGGCGATCCTGCGCCCCATGATCAGCCGGGATCTGTTCGGGCTGGGCGAAGACGCCGCCCGCCGGACGCTGCTGGAGGCGGTCAACGGGCCGTCCCGGCCGACCAGTCCGCCCGCCTTTCCCGGGGCTTCGCCGGCCTTTGCCGGGGCGTTGCGGCAGTTGGGCGGGAGCGGGCCGCGCCTTCCCGGCTCACTGCCCCGGGTGTGGAACTTGCCTGCACGCAACGCCTCCTTCACCGGCAGGGACTCCCTGCTGGTCCGGCTGCGGCAGACGCTGGCAGCGGGCGGACGGGTGGCAGTGCAAGCGCTGCACGGGCGGGGCGGGGTCGGCAAAACCCAGCTCGCGATCGAGTACGCACACCGCTTCGCCGGCGAGTACGAACTCGCCTGGTGGATCGCGGCCGAGGACCCCGCCCTCATCCCCGACCAGCTCGCCCAGCTCGCCACCCGCATCGGCGCCGCACCCGCCGACGCGCCCACCACCGACGCCGTGGACGCGCTGCTGGGCGAGCTGCGCACCCGCTCCCGCTGGCTGCTGGTCTTCGACAACATCGAAGACCCCGCCGCACTGACCCCCCACCTGCCGGGCGGAGGCGGCCACGTACTGATCACCTCACGCAACCCGCACTGGCACACCCACGCCACCCCACTGAACATCGACGTCTTCACCCGCACCGAATCCCTCACACTGCTGCAGGCCCACGGCGCGGTCCTGGACGAGACCGACGCCGACCACCTCGCCCGGGACCTTGACGATCTTCCGTTGGCCCTCGCCCAGGCCGCAGCGCTTGTTGCGGACGGCCTGTCAGCGGCCGACCTGAGCACCGAACTGGCCCGCAGCACGGCCGCAGTCTTGACCGAGGGTCGCCCCTCCGGCTATCCCGTCTCGCTGGCCGCGCAGGTCCGCCTCACCACCGCCCGCCTGGAATCCGACCACCCAGGGGCAGCCGCCCTGCTGTCCGCCCTGGCCCTGCTGGCGCCCGAGCCCTTCCCCGTCACCGCCTGCGCCGGCCACCTCCCTGACAACGCCTCCACCCCTCTGACCGAGGCCCTGACCACCCGCCTCGCCGCCCACGCAACCCTGCGCGCCATCACAGAGCACAGCCTGGCCCGGACCCAGGACGGCACCATCCAGCTCCACCGCCTCAACCAGACCGTCCTGCACGACCAGCTCACACCCGACCAACGCGAGAAGGCGAGCCAGGACGCCGAAGCCCTACTGACCGCAGCAGCCCCCAGAGATGTCAGCCTTCCCTCGACATGGCCCGTTTGGCGGGTACTGCTGCCGCACCTCCTCACGGTGGACCCGGACCTCATCACCACTGAGGCAGGACGGGATGCGGTCCGCGACGCCTGCTGGTACCTGATGGATCGCGGCCAGACTTACACCGCCCGGGACCGCCTCCAGCAGCTGTACGAATTCTGGTCCCGGCAACTCGGTCCGGACCACGAGGGCACACTATGGACCGCCCAGTACCTCGCCCACGCCCATGCCGATGTCCGGGACCTTGCGCGGGCCCGCGACCTGGATGAGGACACTCTTCGACGCCGCCGCCGTCTCCTCGGCGAGGACCACCCCGACACTCTGGCCAGTGCCAACAACCTGGCCCTCCGGCTGGCGGCTCTGGGGCAGCCGGAGGAGGCCCGCACACTCGCTGTAGACACCCTGAACCGACGGCGGCGAGTCCTCGGCGACGACCACCCCGACACCCTGACCACCGCCTCCAACCTGGCTGCTGATCTGGCGGATGTGGGACAGCTGGAGGAGGCCCGCACCCTGGATGAAGACACCCTGAACCGACGGCGACGGATTCTCGGCGAAGACCACCCCGACACCCTAACCAGCGCCAACAACCTGGCCCTCCAGCTGGCGGATGTGGGGCAGCCGGAGGAGGCCCGCACACTCGCTGTAGACACCCTGAACCGACGGCGGCGAGTCCTCGGCGAAGACCACCCCGACACCCTAACCACCGCCAACAACGTGGCCGTCCGGCTGGCGGCTCTGGGGCAGCTGGAGGAGGCCCGCACTCTGAATGAAGACACCCTGAACCGACGGCGGCGAGTCCTCGGCGAAGACCACCCCAACACCCTGAGCAGCGCCAACAACCTGGCCATCCGGCTGGCGGCTCTGGGACAGTGGGAGAAGGCCCGCACACTCGCTGTAGACACCCTGAACCGACGGCGACGGATCCTCGGCGAAGACCACCCCAACACCCTTCACACCATGGAGTTCCTGGAACGCTTGGATCAGGGGCGGCAGGACCCCGGCGCCGAAGAGTGATCAGGCAACTCACCCTCCCCACAACACAAGTTGCGCGATCTCGGTCCATGGACGTCCATGGACGACGTCCGCGAATCCCTCCGAGGGCGCCGCCCCGACGTCGAATGCCCCCAGAGCAGCAAAACGCCACAGGGCCGACGGTCAACATCCGTCGGCCCCACGTGCCAAACCCAGCAGGAAACCCGCCCCGCCCTACCCCCTACAGCACCGGCAAGTTCTTCCGCAGCTCGAACGCGGTCACCTCAGACCGGTACTCCTCCCACTCCTGCCGCTTGTTCCGCAGGAAGAAGTCGAAGACGTGCTCGCCGAGCGCCTCGGCGACGAGGTCACTCCGCTCCATCAGAGTCAGGGCCTCGCCCAGGTTCTGGGGCAGCGGCTCGATGCCCATCGCGCGGCGTTCCGCGTCGGAGAGGGCCCAGACGTCGTCCTCTGCGCCCGGCGGGAGTTCGTAGCCCTCTTCGATGCCCTTGAGGCCGGCGGCGAGGAGGAGGGCGTAGGCCAGGTACGGGTTCGCGCCGGAGTCCAGGGAGCGGACCTCGACCCGCGCCGAGCCGGTCTTGCCGGGCTTGTACATCGGGACGCGGACCAGGGCCGAGCGGTTGTTGTGGCCCCAGCAGATGTAGGACGGGGCCTCGCCGCCGGCGCCGGCCGTGCGCTCGGAGCCGCCCCAGATGCGCTTGTAGGAGTTGACCCACTGGTTGGTGACGGCGGAGATCTCCGCCGCGTGCTTCAGCAGGCCCGCGATGAAGGAGCGGCCGACCTTGGAGAGCTGGTACTCCGAGCCGGACTCGTAGAACGCGTTCCGGTCGCCCTCGAAGAGCGAGAGGTGCGTGTGCATGCCCGACCCCGGGTGTTCCGAGAACGGCTTCGGCATGAACGTCGCCTGTACGCCCTGCTCCAGCGCCACCTGCTTCATGACCAGGCGGAACGTCATGATGTTGTCCGCCGTCGAGAGTGCGTCGGCGTAGCGGAGGTCGATCTCCTGCTGGCCGGGGGCGCCCTCGTGGTGGGAGAACTCGACCGAGATGCCCATCGACTCCAGCATGGTGATCGCCTGGCGGCGGAAGTCCATGCCCACGTTCTGCGGGGTGTGGTCGAAGTAGCCGGAGTTGTCGGCGGGGGTGGGGCGGGAGCCGTCGAGGGGGCGGTCCTTCAGGAGGAAGAACTCGATCTCCGGGTGGGTGTAGAAGGTGAAGCCCAGGTCGGAGGTCTTGGCGAGGGCGCGCTTGAGCACGTAGCGCGGGTCCGCGAAGGACGGGGAGCCGTCCGGCATGAGGATGTCGCAGAACATACGAGCCGTGCCGGGGGCCTCTGCGCGCCAGGGCAGGACCTGGAAGGTGGAGGGGTCCGGCTTGGCGATCATGTCGGACTCGTACACGCGGGCGAAGCCCTCGATCGCGGAGCCGTCGAAGCCGATGCCCTCGTCGAAGGCCTGTTCCAGCTCGGCGGGGGCCACGGCGACGGACTTGAGGAAGCCCAGCACGTCCGTGAACCACAGCCGTACGAACCGGATGTCGCGCTCCTCCAACGTCCGGAGCACGAACTCCTGCTGCTTGTCCATCTTCCGCTTCCCCATCCTTGCTGGTCAGGCCGCCTGTCCTCGTACCGCAGGAGGCGGTCGGGCACCTGAGCATCCCACCACAACACCATTTCGTGCGCGTTGCCGACCTTGATCGACCGGCCGTCCTCGGGCTGAACGGCTCACGAACGGCAGGTGTCCCGCGCTGATGCCCATGTGATGCCCATCTGCTGACCATCTTGCCTGCTCGGACTGACATTCGTAATGCCTGGCCCGGGGCACTTCGCACTCTTCCGCGGTCTTTGCTGTGGGCGCCCTACGAGAACCCTTTACTCCCCCACTACGATCAGCGGGTCCCGACCTTCCCGTCCCTTCCCCCAAAAGGACACACATCTCATGGGTTCCGCGAAGAACACCGGCAACGCGGCGCGCAAGGCCCGCATCGAGGAGATGCGGCGCGCCGAGCAGGCTCGCGAGCGACGCGCCAAGCTCGTGAAGATCGCGGCGAGCACGGTGGTGGTCGCCGGTCTCGTCGTCGGCGGGGTCGCCGTCGTGCACGCGCAGTCCGGCAAGAAGGACAGCTCCGCGAGTGACTCCAAGAGCGGCGGTTCGGGGCACTTCGTGGCCGGCTCGGACGGCGTGAACACGTGGAAGGGGACGCTGGGCCGCACCCACGTCACCGGCACGGTGAGCTACCCGATGCACCCGCCGGTCGGCGGCAACCACAACCCGGTCTGGCTGAACTGCAACGGCGATGTCTACGCCAAGGCCGTCAAGGACGAGAACGCGGTGCACGCGCTGGAGCACGGCGCGGTCTGGGTGACGTACAACAAGAAGGCCTCGGCCGCCGACGTCAAGGCGCTCGCGGCCAAGGTGAAGTCGACGCCGTACTCGCTGATGAGTCCCTACGACAGCCAGAAGGACCCGATCACGCTGTCGGCGTGGGGGCACCAGCGCACCGTGAAGAGCGCGAGCGACCCGGACGTGAACAAGTTCTTCGCCGAGTTCGTGCAGGGCAAGCAGACACCCGAGCCGGGTGCGGCCTGCACGGGTGGGCTGTCGCAGTGAGGCAGGTGGGACTCGTCGCGGGGGCCGCGGCGGTGGCGCTCGTCGCGGCCGGCGCGATCACGTACGCGGTCGCCGAGGACGGCGGCGGATCGGCCAACTCCGCTACTCCTACGGCCGATTCGGCGGACGCCGGGTTCGCGCGGGACATGGCGGTGCACCACCAGCAGGCCGTCGAGATGTCGTACATCGTGCGGGATCGTACGAAGAACGTGGAAGTGCGGCGGCTCGCATACGACATCGCGCAGACGCAGGCCAACCAACGGGGCATGCTGCTGGGCTGGTTGGACCTGTGGGACCTGCCGAAGGTGTCGGCCGATCCGCCGATGACCTGGATGGGCATGGGTGACATGGCGTCCGGGAAGGACGGCGCGCTGATGCCGGGGATGGCGACCAACACCGAGCTGAAGAAGCTGAATTCGCTGAGCGGCAAGCCCGCCGAGGTGTTCTTCCTGCAGCTCATGACGGACCATCACAAGGGCGGGATCCACATGGCCGAAGGGTGTGTGGAGAAGTGCCGGGTGGGGGTGGAGAAACGGCTGGCGCAGGGGATGGTCGACGCGCAGCAGTCGGAGATCCAGTTGATGGCCGACATGCTCAAGGCGCGTGGCGCAAAAGCGCGTTCGTAAAGCATCCCCGGTCGTTCGTTACATGCCCGTAAGGAAAAAACCACCCAATTCGCCCTGGCTGACGGTTCCTTGGGTTTCTCTTGACTTTCGCGTTCCCCTGGCATGAACGGTTCATCGAAAGAGTGGCCCCCATCGTGTGATCCATCCACGGACCCTCCCGCCGCAGGTTCCGTGCGGATCCCGGATGACCGACCACTCCATGCGTCGAACCGCATAGCAGGGGGTTTTATGAGATCCAATCGCGCCACCATGCGCGCCGGCGTGAGCATGGCAGCGACACTGCCCATGATCGCCGGCGCTCTGGCGCTCGGTATACCCGCGGCGCACGCCGCGGACACCCCGGGCCGGGACTCGCTCGCGGGCACCAAGCCCGCGTGGGCGACGGCCAAGGCGGACAAGGGAGCCACCTCCGACAGCTCCAAGGTCTCCGCCCGGGTCTACCTCGCCGGCCGGAACGCCTCCGGCCTCGCGGCGTACGCCAAGGCCGTCTCCGACCCGGAGTCGGCTCAGTACGGCAAGTACCTGAGCGCCGCTCAGGTGCAGCAGCGCTTCGGCGCCACGACGGCCCAGGTGACCGCCGTCAAGTCCTGGCTGAAGTCCGCCGGGCTGAAGGTCACCGGCACCACGCAGCACTACGTCACCGTCTCCGGTGACGTGGCGGCGGTCGAGAAGGCGTTCAGCACCTCGCTGCACAACTACTCGAAGGGGTCGAAGACCTACCGCGCCCCGTCGAAGACGGCCTCCGCGCCGGACAGCCTCAACGGTGCCGTCCTGACCGTCACCGGTCTCGACAACGCCCCGCACAAGGCGAACCACGACGACACGCTGCCGGGTCCGACCGCGGTGTTCAAGAACTCGGGACCGTTCTCCTCGTACTACGGCTCCAACACCGCGAGCACCCTGCCCTCGGCTTACGGCCAGAAGATCCCGTACGCGATCGAGGGTTACACCGGCAAGCAGCTGCGGGCGGCCTACGGCGCCGGCAAGTACACGGGCAAGGGCGTGCGCGTCGCCATCACCGACGCCTACGCCTCGCCGACCATCGCATTCGACGCGGCCACCTACGCGAAGAAGCACGGCGACGCCACCTGGAAGACCAGTCAGCTGAAGCAGGTTCTGCCCAGCGACTACACGCACACCGGCGCCGACGAGTGCGACGCCTCGGGCTGGTACGGCGAGGAGACCCTCGACGTCGAGGCCGTGCACGCGGTGGCTCCGGACGCGAACGTCACGTACGTGGGCGCCGCCTCCTGCATGGACGACGACCTGCTCGACTCGCTGAGCAAGATCGTCGACAACCACCTGGCCGACATCGTCTCCAACTCGTGGGGCGACATCGAGGCCAACCAGACCCCGGACCTCGCGGCCGCCTACGACCAGGTGTTCCAGCTGGGCGCGGTCGAGGGCATCGGCTTCTACTTCTCCTCCGGTGACAACGGCGACGAGGTCGCCAACACCAAGGTGAAGCAGGTCGACACCCCGGCCAACTCGGCGTGGGTGACGGCGGTCGGCGGTACTTCCCTCGCCGTCGGCAAGGGCGACAAGTACCTGTGGGAGACCGGCTGGGGCACCGAGAAGGCCGCGCTGTCGACCGACGGCAAGAGCTGGACCAGCTTCCCCGGCATCTTCACCTCGGGCGCGGGCGGCGGCACCAGCAAGACCGTGGCCGAGCCCTTCTACCAGAAGGGTGTCGTCCCGGACGCGCTCGCCAAGGCCAACAGCGCCACCGGCAACCGTGTCGTCCCGGACATCTCGGCGATCGCCGACCCGAACACCGGCTTCAAGGTCGGCCAGACGCAGACCCAGTCGGACGGGTCGGAGTCGTACAGCGAGTACCGGATCGGCGGCACCTCGCTCGCCTCCCCGGTGATCGCGGCGGTCCAGGCCCTGGCCCAGGAGGCGCGCGGCGGCAAGGCGATCGGTTTCGCCAACCCGTCGATCTACGCCAAGTACGGCACGAAGGTCTACCACGACGTGACCGACAAGCCGACCGGCACGGACCTCGCGGTCGCCCGCGTGGACTTCGCCAACGGCTTCGACGCCACCGAAGGCCTGCTGACCTCGGTCCGCAGCCTCGGCAAGGACAGCTCGCTGTCCGCGGTCAAGGGCTACGACGACGTGACCGGCGTGGGCACGCCCGCGAACGGCTACGTCGAGTCGTTCGTCTCCCCGAAGGGTCACCACTGACCCGGTAGGCGGTAGGCGAGTCACCTGTTGATGGGGTGGCGTGGGGTGCACGACACCCCGCGCCACCCCATCGCGTCGCTCTGACGATTACACTGACTCCGTGCCTCCACTGAACTTCTGGTCGATCTATCAGCACGGCTTCGCCCGCGTCGCCGCCTGCACGGGTCACACCGTGATCGCGGACCCGCACGCCAACGCCGAAGCGGTCCTGCGCCACGCCCGCCGGTGCGACGAGGAGGGCGTCGCCGTCGCCGTCTTCGCGGAGCTGGGCCTGTGCGGCTACTCCATCGAGGACCTGCTGCTCCAGGACGCGCTGCTCGACCAGGTCGAGGAGGCGCTACGGGACGTGGTGACGGGCTCGGCGGACCTGCTGCCGGTGCTGGTCGTCGGCGCCCCGCTGCGGCACCGCAACCGGATCTACAACTGCGCGGTGCTGGTGCACCGGGGCCGGATCCTGGGCGTCGTACCGAAGTCGTACCCGCCGAACTACCGCGAGTTCTACGAGCGCCGCCAGATCGCCGACGGGGCGGACGAGCGCGGCGGTTCGATCCGTGTCGGCGGGGAGGAAGTCCCCTTCGGCGTGGACCTGTTGTTCGCGGCGCGGGACGTCCCGTCGCTCGTGCTGCACGCGGAGATCTGCGAGGACATGTGGGTGCCGGTGCCGCCCAGCGCGGAGGCGGCCCTCGCCGGCGCGACCGTCCTCGTCAACCTCTCCGGCAGCCCCATCACGGTCGGCCGCGCCGAGGACCGCAAGCTGCTGTGCCGCTCGGCGTCCGCGCGCTGCCTCGCCGCCTACGTCTACGCGGCGGCCGGCCTCGGCGAGTCGACGACGGACCTGTCCTGGGACGGCCAGGCCATGATCTACGAGAACGGCGCGCTGCTGGCCGAGACCGACCGCTTCCCGCTCGGCGACGAGTACGCGGTGGCCGACGTGGACCTGGACCTGCTGCGGCAGGAGCGGCAGCGGATGGGCACGTTCGACGACAACAGGCGTACCCATCGGGCGCGTACCGGTGATTTCCGCACGGTCTCCTTCGAGTTGAACCCCCCGCTCACCGACTTGGGGCTGCGCCGGCGCCTGGAGCGGTTCCCGTTCGTGCCGGCCGACGCGGAGCGCCTCGCGCAGGACTGCTACGAGGCGTACAACATCCAGGTCGAGGGCCTTCAGCAGCGGCTCGCGGCGATCGGTGGCCCGAAGGTCGTCATCGGGGTCTCCGGGGGCCTGGACTCCACGCACGCGCTGATCGTCGCCGCGCGGGCCATGGACCGCGCGGGCCGTCCGCGCAGCGACATCCTCGCCTGGACGCTGCCCGGCTTCGCGACCAGCGACCACACCAAGGACAACGCCCACGCGCTGATGCGGGCCATCGGCGTCACCGCGGCCGAGCTGGACATCACGCCGACGGCACGGCTGATGCTGAAGGAGATGGGCCACCCCTTCGCCTCCGGCGAGCCGGTGTACGACATCACCTTCGAGAACGTGCAGGCAGGCCTGCGCACGGACTACCTGTTCCGGCTCGCCAACCAGCGCAACGGCATCGTGCTGGGCACGGGCGATCTGTCCGAGCTGGCGCTCGGCTGGTCCACGTACGGCGTCGGCGACCAGATGAGCCACTACAACGTCAACTCCGGCGTGCCGAAGACCCTGATCCAGCACCTCATCCGCTGGGTCATCAGCAGCGACCAGTTCGACGAGGAGACCGGCAAGATCCTCGCCGCGATCCTCGACACGGAGATCAGCCCCGAGCTGGTGCCGGGCGAGGAGATGCAGTCGACGGAGTCGAAGATCGGCCCGTACGCGCTGCACGACTTCACGCTGTTCCATGTGCTGCGGTACGGGTTCCGGCCGTCGAAGATCGCGTTCCTGGCGTGGCACGCGTGGCACGAGGTGGGCGGCGGGGCCTGGCCGCCGGGGTTCCCCGAGGCGAAGCGGGTGGCGTACGAACTGCCGGAGATCCGGCGGTGGTTGGAGGTCTTCTGCCGGCGCTTCTTCGGGTTCGCGCAGTTCAAGCGGTCGGCGATGCCGAATGGGCCGAAGGTTTCGGCGGGGGGTTCGCTGTCGCCTCGGGGGGATTGGCGGGCGCCGTCTGATGGGTCGGCTACGGCTTGGCTGCGGGATTTGGAGCGGTTCGACTAGTCGGGTGCGGGTCGGTTTGAGGGTGAACCCTCAAACCGACCGTAAACGGGTGGTGGGTGGGCGGGCCGAGTCAGGGGTGCAACGCCGGTGCCTGTTCGGGGACGTGGGCTGCGACCACGCGTTCGCGGCCCGGTACCGCTCGGCGCCGGTCCACGCTCCACGCCGTAGCGGCAACTCCCAGTCCCAGTACGGCCAATACCGCGCCGGCCAGCGCAGGTGACGTAGCGCCGAAGCCTGCCGCCAGGGCCAGGCCGCCGATCCAGGCGCCGCCCGCGTTCGCCAGGTTGAAGGCCGCCTGGTTTGCGGAGGAGGCCAGGGACGGGCCTGCTGCCGCCTTCTCCATCACCATCAGCTGGAGCGGGGAGCCCGTCACGAACGCCGCCACGCCCAGCAGGACGACCGCGAGCGCCGCGCTCCACTCCGTGGTCATCAGGAGGGGGAACAGGGCCAGGACCGCGGCCAGGGACACCAGACCGCCGAAGAGCGTGCCCCGGAGGGAGTGGTCCGCCAGCCGGCCGCCCACCAGGTTGCCTGCCGTCGCGCCTACGCCGAACAGGGCCAGCAGGAGCGTCACGCTGCCGTCGGCGAAGCCCGCCGCGTCAGTGAGCATCGGGGTGATGTAGCTGTAGGCCGAGAACAGGGCTCCGAAGCCTGCCACCGTCGTGCCGAGGGCCAGCCAGACCGGGAGGGAGCGGAGAGCCGCCATTTCGCGGCGCAGGCCCACCGTCGGCGCGTGTGCGTGGTCGTGCGGGATCAGCAACGCCAGCGACGCTATCGCCGCCAGGCCGATGACGCTCACCGCGAGGAACGTGGCCCGCCAGCCCAGGTGTTGGCCCATCAGCGTGGCGGCGGGCACGCCCACGATGTTGGCGACCGTGAGGCCCAGGAACATCAACGAGACGGAGCGCGCCTTGCGTTCGGGCGCGACCATGGTCGTGGCGACCACCGCTCCTACGCCGAAGAAGGCGCCGTGCGGCAGGCCGCTCAGGAAGCGGGCGACGAGGAGGGAGTCGTAGCCGGGCGCGAGGGCCGAGAGGGCGTTTCCCGCCACGAACAGGACCATCAGGCCGATGAGGACGGTGCGGCGGGACAGGCGGGCGGTGACCGCCGCGAGCAGCGGAGCGCCGATGACGACCCCCAGCGCGTACGCCGAAACCAGGTGTCCCGCCGTGGGGATCGAGACGTGGAGGTCGTCCGCGACCTCGGGCAGCAGGCCCATGATCACGAATTCGGTGGTGCCGATACCAAAAGCGCCGACGGCCAGAGCGAGCAGGGCCAGGGGCATGGAAGTGCCTGTGCCTTTCAAGGGAGAGCGGAGTTCCGTACTGCCAAGCTTAAGTTCAGTTACGGAACAAAGACTCCCAGGCCCCCTATTCCACGAGGTTAAGAGCTCGTGTCGAGGTTCACACGGGCCGCGATCGGGAGGTGGTCGCTGCCGGTCCTGGGGAGGGTCCACGACGTCACCGGTTCGACTCCCTGGACCATGATCTGGTCGATCCGCGCCATCGGGAACGACGCCGGCCAGCTGAACCCGAAGCCGTCGCCCGCAGCGCCCTGCGTGGAGCGCATCTGGGAGGTGACGGCGTTCAGCGAGCGGTCGTTCATCGTGCCGTTCAGGTCGCCGAGGAGGATCTTCCGCTTCAGCGGCTCGCCGGCGATGGCCTCGCCGAGCGCGTCCGCGCTCGTGTCGCGCTGCCGGGCGGTGAAGCCGGCTTCGAGCTTCACCCGCACCGAGGGGAGGTGGGCGACATAGACCGCGATCTGTCCCTCGGGGGTGGTGATGGTGGCCCGCATCGCGCGGGTCCAGCCCAGCTTTATGTCCACGGCCTTGACGCCGGTCATCGGGTCCTTGCTCCACAGGCCGACCGTGCCCTCGACCGCGTGGTACTTGTACGTCGACGCGAGTGCCTTCTCGTATGTCGGGACCGCCGAGGCCGTCAGCTCCTCCAGGGCGACGACGTCCGCGCCGGACGCCGCCACGTCACGGGCCGTACCGGCCGGGTCGGGGTTGTCGGCGTTGACGTTGTGCGTGGCCACGGTCAGGTCGCCGCCGGTGCCGGTCTTGTCGGTGAGCAGCAGCCCGCCGAAGAGGTTCAGCCAGACGACCGCCGGGAGCACGACGGCGATCAGCGCGGTCGCCGACTTGCGGAACAGGCCGAGGGCCAGCAGCAGCGGGATCGCGATCCCGAACCAGGGCAGGAAGGTCTCCGTGAGGCTGCCGAGGTTGCCGATCCGGTTCGGGATGTGTGAGTGCAGCAGCATGACGAGGGCGAGGAGGATCGCCAGCGCGGCGAGGATCAGGCCCCGGCGCCAGATCCTCCGGTCGCCCCGCCAGCCGTCGAGCAGTCTGTTCCGCAGGCGCCGAAGTCGGTTTCCGCGCGACTCGTCCCCCGAGCCGCCGTCGTCCGTCTCCGCCACATACGCCTGCTGTGCCATACCGTCGCCTCACTACCTGCCGTGCACACCATCGTCCCCGCGCCTACGACCCTAGGGGATGATCGGTTCCGATCCGCCGTCCCATGACGGCCGTACGGGCACGAGGACGAACAAGTCGGCACCGTGAGTTCCGGATACCGGCCCGTGGGCAGGGGTTGTGACGAGACGCGCACATTCGGGCACGGCGCACTTCGACTACGAATCGGCGGGCCGCAGGGCCACCAGCACGGTGTCCACGAGGAGTTCGGACAGCCCCTCGGGGAGGTCGGCGTCGGCGCGCATCACGGTGCGCAGGAGCATCGGGCCGACCAGCATGTCGTTCATCAGCTCGGCGTCGAGGTCGGTGCGGAGTTCGCCGTTCTCCTGGCCCCGGCGCAGCAGTTCGACCTGCTTGCGGCGGCGGGGTTCCACGACGGTCGCGTTGTACGCGGCCCACACCTTCGGGGCGCTCTTCATCTGCGCGTACACGTTGTGCAGGAGCGCCGAGGACCGGGTCATCAGGCCGCGCTGGCGCAGCTGTTCCATCATGGCGACGAGGTCGTCGCGCAGGGAGATGCCGGGCAGTTCGGGGTCGTGCGGCTCGGCCTCGCGGACGACGTCGACGAAGAGTTCCTCCTTGCCCGGCCAGCGGCGGTAGATGGTGGCCTTGCCGACACCGGCGGTGCGGGCGATGCGCTCGATGGAGAGTTCGGCCAGGGGCACGCCTTCCTCCAGGAGCTTCATCACGCCCTCCGTGATGGCGCGTTCGACGGCCTCGCTGCGCGGGCGTCCCCTGGTGGGGGCGCACTGCCGCGTTCCGTTGTCGGCAAGGCTCACTTCACTCCGTCCCTTCGTCGTCCCCCCGTTCCCCGCTGTGGTGATTGTCGTCGCTATTCGCCTACGACGACCAACTCCTGCTCCTCCTTGCCCTCCTGACGGACCGTCGGCTTCCCGGGCAGGAAGAGGAAGGCGACCACCGCGCCGACGACCGCGACGCCCGCGCCGCACAGCGCGGTGACGTGCATGGCGTGCAGGAAGGCGTCATTGGCCGGGGTGATCAGGGCCCTGCCCTGCGGGCCGAGCTTCGCGGCGACACCGAGGGTGGCCTCGATGGACTCACCGGCGGTGTCGCGGAGGGCGGCCGGCACCGAGCCGAGCTTGCCCTCGATGCCGTTGCGGTAGGCGGTGGACAGCACCGAGCCGAGTACGGCGATGCCGAGGGCGCCGCCGACCTGGCGGAAGGTGTTGCTCAGGGCGGACGCGGAGCCCGCCTTCTCGCGCGGCAGGGCCTGCATGATGACGACGCTGGTCGGGGTCATGACGTGTGCCATGCCCGTGCCCATGAGGAAGAAGATGACCTCCAGGACCCAGATCGGCGTGCCCGCGTCGAGGGTCGCGAAGGCGCCGAGCATCCCGGCGAGCAGCACGAGGCCGACGCCCGTCGTGACCTTGTGGCCGAACCGGTCGACGACCAGCCGGGCCCGCGGCGCGAAGATCATCTGCGCGGCGGCCAGCGGCAGCATCAGCAGACCGGTCTGGAGCGGCGAGTAGCCGCGCACGCTCTGGGTGTAGAAGACCGAGAAGAAGGTCACGCCCATCAGCGCGAAGAAGACCAGCCCCATGGCGGCGATCGCGGCCGAGAACACTTTGTTCTTGAAGTACGTGACATCGATGGACGGGTGGTCGCTGCGCTTCTCGAACCACACGAACCCGGCGAGGACCACGACGCCGGCGAGGATCGTGGACAGCACCTTGGGCGCCGTGAAGTCGGCCAGCTCGCCGCCCTCGATGATGCCGTAGACCAGCAGGACGAGGCCTACGACGGACAGGACGACGCCGACCGGGTCGAGGCGGCCGGGCTTCGGGTCGCGGGAGTCGGGGACCAGCCAGATCATCAGGGCGAGCGCGACGATCACGATCGGCACGTTGATCAGGAAGACCGAGCCCCACCAGAAGTGGTCGAGGAGCACACCGCCGGTGATCGGGCCGATCGCGATGGCGAGGCCGACGCCGCCCGCCCAGATGCCGATGGCCTTGGGCTGCTCCTCGCGCTCGAAGACGTTCATGAGGACGGCGAGGGTGGCGGGCATCACGAACGCGGCGCCGAGGGCCATCAGGGCGCGGAAGACGATGAGTTGGGTCGGCGAGCCGGATTCGGCGGCCAGCGCGGAGCCGACGCCGAACACGACGAGCCCGCCGAGCAGGACCTTCTTGCGGCCGAGCCGGTCGCCGAGGAGACCGGCGGTGAACAGCAGGCCGGCGAAGACGAGGGTGTAGGCGTTGATCGCCCACTCCAGCTCGCTCTGTGTCGCGCCCAGGCCGGTCGGCGCCGGGGTGGAGATGGTCTTGATGGCGACGTTGAGGATCGAGTTGTCGAGCACCACGATCAGCAGGCTCAGCATCAGCACGCCGAGGATCGCCCAGCGGCGACGGTGCACCGCTTCGGGTATCCGGGTGCCCGGGACGGGTGGAGTGGTCATGCGGTCCAGACTAGGGAGTCCCGGACGCATTTCGATACGAGACCGTGCCGTATCGTAAATGTTTTACTCAGACCTTACGCATGCCTCCTTACGTGACGTGGGTGACGTGGGCCCCTCTGGCCCTCCGTGACACGAGGTGCCACCATGGAGGGGATCTGGGGACGCCGTAAGGGTGCCTCAAGATGACTGAAGGAGCCGTTGCAATGACGCAGCTTTCGGCTGCCCAGACTGTGAAGAACAGCTCCTCCGACGGCAGCAAGGCGCTGTACGGAGGCAAGGGCACACGCCGTATCACCGTTCGCGACATCGCTCTCGCCAAGGAACGCGGCGAGAAGTGGCCCATGCTCACCGCCTACGACGCGATGACCGCGTCCGTCTTCGACGAGGCCGGGATCCCGGTCATGCTCGTCGGCGACTCGGCGGGCAACTGCCACCTCGGGTACGAGTCGACCGTGCCCGTCACGCTGGACGAGATGACCATGCTGTCCGCCGCGGTCGTACGGGGCACGCAGCGTGCGCTCATCGTCGGCGACCTGCCCTTCGGGTCCTACCAGGAGGGTCCGGTGCAGGCGCTGCGCTCGGCGACCCGGCTGGTGAAGGAGGCCGGGGTCGGTGCGGTGAAGCTGGAGGGCGGCGAGCGGTCGCACGAGCAGATCCGGTTGCTTGTCGAGTCCGGGATCCCGGTCATGGCGCACATCGGTCTCACTCCGCAGTCCGTGAACTCGATGGGGTACCGGGTGCAGGGGCGGGGCGAGGAGGCGGCTCAGCAGTTGCTGCGGGACGCGAAGTCCGTGCAGGACGCGGGGGCGTTCGCGGTCGTACTGGAGCTGGTTCCGGCGGAGTTGGCGGCCGAGGTGACGCGGGTGCTGCACATTCCTACGGTCGGGATCGGGGCGGGGGCGGAGACCGACGCCCAAGTCCTGGTGTGGACCGACATGTTGGGGCTGACGGGCGGGAAGATGCCGAAGTTCGTGAAGCAGTACGCCGATCTGCGTTCGGTCATGGGCAACGCGGCGAAGGCGTTTGCGGAGGACGTGGTCGGCGGAACGTTCCCCCTTGAGGAGCACTCGGTCCACTGACCGGTTCAGAGCCACTGCGGCACTACGCAGCCCCGCCGATCTTCCCCCGTCGGCGGGGCTGCCCCGTTGCTGGGGGCTCCGCCCCCAGACCCCCGGCCTATGCCCACCCACCACCCGTTTACTGTCGGTCAAAAGGTGAACCTCCAAAACACCCGAGACGGGTGGGTGGGTGGGAAAAAGGGGCCTGTGCACGGGCCGTCGGTCACCTGTAGGCCGCTGTCGGTGGGATGTCGGTGTTCTGTCGGCAGACGCTGGCACTGTCATCGGCATGACGCGAATCGACAACACTCCCAGCGGCACGGCGGTCACCGTGCGGGGGCTGGTCAAGCACTACGGCGAGACCAAGGCGCTGGACGGCGTCGACCTGGACGTCCGGGAGGGCACCGTGATGGGTGTGCTCGGGCCGAACGGTGCCGGTAAGACCACCCTCGTACGCATCCTGTCCACACTGCTCGCCCCGACCTCCGGCGAGGCCACCGTCGCCGGCTACGACGTCCTGCGCCAGCCCCGCCAGCTGCGCCGGGTGATAGGCCTCACCGGCCAGTACGCCTCGGTGGACGAGAAGCTCCCCGGCTGGGAGAACCTCTACATGATCGGGCGGCTGCTGGACCTGTCCCGCAAGGACTCCCGGGCCCGCGCCGACGAGCTGCTGGAGCGGTTCTCGCTGACGGATGCCGCCAAGCGGCCCGCCAGTACTTACTCCGGCGGTATGCGGCGACGGCTCGACCTCGCCGCGTCGATGATCG
The DNA here is from genome assembly GCF_033194735.1 of Streptomyces sp. W16. NCBI lineage: Bacteria > Bacillati > Actinomycetota > Actinomycetes > Kitasatosporales > Streptomycetaceae > Streptomyces > Streptomyces sp. W16. The sequence goes on along the minus strand of NZ_JAWOAI010000077.1, from coordinate 3,565 downwards.
GGCACCCGCAGGTGCTGTTCCTCGACGAACCGACCACCGGCCTGGACCCGCGCACCCGCATGGAGGTGTGGGACGAGGTGAAGTCCATGGTCGGCGGCGGCGTGACCGTGCTGCTCACCACCCAGTACATGGAGGAGGCCGAGGCGCTCGCCTCCGAGCTGACCGTGGTGGACCACGGCAAGGTCATCGCGAACGGCGGGATCGACGAGCTGAAGGCGAAGGTCGGCGGACGGGCGCTGCGCATCCGGCCGACAGATCCACTGCAACTACGGCCACTGGCCCACGCGTTGGACGAGCTGGGCATCACCGGACTCGCCACCGTCACCGTAGACGTGGAGAGCGGCACCGTCCTGGTGCCGATCCTCAGCGACGAGCAACTGACCGCCGTGGTCGGCGCGGTGAGCGCCCGCGGCCTCACCATCGCCTCCATCTCCACCGAACTGCCCAGCCTGGACGAGGTGTTCCTGTCCCTCACCGGCCACCGCGCCAGTGCCCCACAGGACACCGTGCCCACCCAAGACCGCGAGGAGGTCGCCGTATGAGCGCCATCGCTGTGCACCCCGTCGACGCCGCGGCGGACCCCCGTATCCCCCTGCGCAACCACCTGCGCCACACCGGCGCCCTGATCCGGCGCAACCTGCTGTGGATCCGGCAGGACCCGGAGTCGATGTTCGACGCCATCCTGTTCCCGGTCATCTTCACGCTGCTGTTCGTGTACGTCTTCGGCGGCTCGATCGGGCAGTCGCTCGGCGGCGGGCAGGAGGCGTACGTGCAGTACGTCGTGCCCGGGCTGCTCGCCATGATGGGCATGAACATGGCCCAGGGAGTGGGCACCGGCTTCAACACCGACTTCCACACCGGGGTCATGGACCGGTTCCGGTCGCTGCCCATCGGGCGCGCCTCGGTGCTGATCGCCAAGATCTCGGTCGAGATGATGCGGATGCTGGTCGCGTCCGCCGTGCTGATGGTCGTCGGTGTCCTCGTCGGCTTCCACATCCACCACTGGCTCGGCATGTTCGCCGCGATCGGGCTGTCCGCGGTGTTCGGCTCGGCCCTGATGTGGGTGTTCCTCACCCTCGGCGTGACCATGAAGTCCGCGCAGTCCGTGCAGGCCATGGGCTTCCTGGTGCTGATGCCGCTGCAGTTCGGCTCGTCGATCTTCGCGCCGACCGGGTCGATGCCGGGCTGGCTGCAGAACTTCACCGACTACAACCCGCTGTCCGCCCTGGCCGACGCGGCCCGCGGGCTGATGGTGGGCGGCCCGGTCGCCCACGGCACGCTGCTGACGCTGGCCTGGTCGGTGGGGCTCACCGCGGTGATGGCCCCGATCTCGATCTACAAGTTCCGCACCAAGACCTGACCCGGCCGTGCGCCTCATCGGGCGGTACGGCTCACGGGCCGCCCGTCCCACCGGGTTCGCGTCGGCTCACACCAGGGCGGCGGCCTCCTTCGCGGAGAGGCTGCCGCCTTCGGCGTACTCGGCCGCGGACGCCTCGTAGGCCGCGTCGCCGAGCGCGCCGCGCGCGTGCCGTTCGGCCTGGCGGTAGACCTCGCGTTCCATGAAGGTCGCGACATGCCCGGGCGGCAGCAGCGCCCGCGCCGCGACGAGGCAGCGGACGCCGTCCCTGGCCCGGTCGCCGCCGTCGAGCTCGGTGAGGGGGATCGCGGCGATCCCCAGGTACAGCGAGGTCATGTGCGGGGCGATGGCCTCGGACAGCGGGTCACCGGCCCGCTTCAGCGCCTTGCGGATCTTGTCCAGGGCCTCCTCGTACTCGCCGTCGAGCGCCGCCACCCAGGCCTCCGAGCCGAGGATGAACGAGTCGAAGACGATGAAGTGCGCGATGTGGAACTCCTCGCGCAGCAGCCGCAGTTCCTCGCGTGCCTCCGGGATCCGGCCGGACGTGGCGAGGCGGCCCGCGAGGAACATCCGGGCGGCGGGCATCGCCTCGCTGCTCACACCGTTCGGCCGGTCGATCACCTCGCGCAGGATGCGCTCGCCGCGTTCGAACTCTCCCTCCTCGATGAGCACACTGCCGAGCCGGGCGCCCAGTACGGCCGTCTGCCCGTGGGCGCCGAGCCGTTCGGCGTGTTCGATCGCGGCCTGGTAGTCGGTGGCGGCGAGCCGGTACTGGCCGGTGCGCTCCCGGGCCTCGGCGCGGGCGGAGAGCGCCTCGGCGATGCCCCAGGTGTCGCCGATGCGGCGGAAGATCTCCAGCGACTCGTCGGCGTCCCGGGCCGCGTCGCCCGCCCAGTCGGTGCGGTTGGCGAGCATGTTGGCGCGCATCTGGAGGGTGGTGGCGAGCTCCCACTCCATGCCGGGGGTGGTCCGGCAGGTGTGGACGTCGGCGTCGAGGATCGCGGGCAGCCGCTCCACGCTGCCGCTCAGCATCACGGCGAAGAACCAGAACATGCCGGGCGTACGGCAGGTCTGCGGCAGGCCCGGTTCGTAGACCTGGGCGATGACCCCCAGCTTCTCCTTCGCCGCCGGCGCCTCCCAGGCGTCCAACTCCGTGTCCATACAGGCGAGATGGGCGAGATGGAGGCCGCGCCGGGCCTCGGCGAGGAGTTCTCCGGTGAGCGGGGGCGGGACGTCGGTGCAGCGCTGCCAGACCGGGGCGGCGCGCTGGACGGGGGCGGCGAAGGGGTCGGGGCCCAGGGCCATGACCTCACGGCACCAGTTGCGGGCCTCGATACGGACGTCGCGCATCTGCCAGTACCAGATCAGCGACAGGACAAGACAGATGGCCTCCTGTTCGTCGCGCTCGGCGACGGCGTGCCGCAGGGCGGTGCGGAGGTTCTCGTACTCGCGCTCCAGCCGCTCCACGGCGGCGAGTTGGCCGGGGCCGCGCAGCAACGGGTCGGTGGTGCGGGCGAGTTCGCGGTAGTACGTCAGATGGGCGCGCTCGGCGCGGGGGCGGCGGCCGGACTCGGCGAGCCGTTCGCCCGCGTACTCGGCGACGGTCTCCAGGAGCCGGTAGCGCATCTCCCCCTCACCCGAAGGGGCCGCCACGACAAGGGACTTGTCGACGAGGGAGCCGAGCGTCTCGAACGCGACGGGTCCGCACACGGCCTCGGCGGCGGCGAGGTCGCAGCCGCCGGCGAAGACGGACAGGGTGCTCAGCACCTCCCGTTCGTCCGCGTCGAGCAGGTCCCAGGACCAGTCGACGACGGCCCGCAGGGTCTGCTGACGGGGCAGCAGCGTACGGCTGCCCGAAGTGAGCAGCCGGAAGCGGTCGTCGAGCCGGTCGGCGATCTGACGCGGCGTCAGCATCCGTAGCCGGGCCGCCGCCAGCTCGATGGCCAGCGGCATCCCGTCGAGCCGCCGGCAGATCTCGGCGCAGGCCTCGATGTCGTCCTCGACCGCGAACCCCGGCCGGGCCGCCGCGCCCCGCTCGGCGAGCAGCCGTAGCGCGACGGGGTCGGGCAGGGGCTCCACCGGGCGCAGCAACTCCCCCGGTACGCCCAGGGGTTCGCGGCTGGTGGCGAGCACGGTGAGCTCGGGGCAGCGCTCCAGCAGGGCTTCCACGAGGCGGGCGGCGGCGTCCACGACGTGCTCGCAATTGTC
>NZ_JAWOAI010000076.1:0-26061 GCF_033194735.1 Streptomyces sp. W16 | reverse complement strand
AGGCCACGCGGACGGGCTGAGGAACTCAGCCCCTCCGGCGTCTGAGGAGCGGGGGTCCGGGGGCGGAGCCCTCCGGGGACAGCACGGGTGGGGGTCGCGGGGAAACGGCGGTCAGGAACCGTCGGCCACGTGGCGGGCGTAGGCCGCGGCCAGGCGCCCGCCCACCTCGGCGGTGGAGATGAGGACGGCCATGTTGGCCTGCGCGGTACGGCCGCCGGTGGCCCGGTCGACCGCGTGCATCAGGTACTTGGTGAGGCCCTGGCCGGTGACACCGTCCCGCTCGGCCTGGGCGAGCGCGTCCCGGATCGCGGCCTCGGCCTCGGCCGCGTCGACCGCGTCCTCGGCCCGGGGCGGAGTGGTGAGGACGATCCCGCCGGCGTGGCCGGTGGCCCAGTGGGTGGCGACGACCTCGGCGATCAGGTCCTCGTCGTCGATGCGGTGCGGGGACCGGACGCCGCTGGAGGCGCAGTAGAACGCGGGGAAGTCGTCGGAGCCGTGGGAGATCACCGGGACGCACTGCGTCTCCAGGTACTCCATGGTCAGCTTCAGGTCGAGGATCATCTTCGCGCCGGCGCAGACGACCGCGACCTTGGAACGGGTGAGCTGGATCAGGTCCGAGGAGATGTCCATGGTGGTCCCGGCGCCCCGGTGGACGCCGCCGAGGCCGGCGGAGGCGAAGAACGGGATCCCGGCCAGCTCGGCAGCGACCAGCGAGGACGCGACGGTGGTCGCGCCCGGGCCGCGGCGGGCGAGCACCACGGGCAGATCGCGGCTGGAGACCTTGGGAATGCCGGTGCCGGACGCGAAGCGTTCGATGTCCTGCTCGGTCATGCCGACCCGGATCGCGCCGTCCTCGACGCAGATCGTCGCCGGCACGGAACCGCCCTTGCGGACGGCGGCCTCGACCTCGTACGCGGTCTCCGCGTTCTGCGGGTACTTCAGGCCGTGGGTGATGACGTTGGACTCCAGCGCGACGACCGGCCGGCCCTCGTGCAGGGCCTCATGGACCTCTTCGGAGTGGACGATCGGGATACGGGCGGTCATCGGGTTCCTTCGGTGGTTGCGATGGGTTCGGTGGGGAGGGGCTGGGAGTAGTTCGGCTGCTTCCACAGCAGGTGGGGTTTGGCCTCGATCTCGGGCCGATGGACGCGCTCCATCCACACCACTGGCTCGACGGGCTCCACCGCGAGGGACACCGCACCCGCGTCCGTGCCGAAGACCCGGGTGACGGTCTCGGTCAGCGCGGCGACCAGGTCGGCCTTCTCGGCCTCGGTGAACGTGCGGGGGAAGTGCTTGATGCTGATGTGCGGCACGACCGCGTTCCTTTCCTGCTGACACCTACCGACATCTACTGACTGACCGTCACTTGCCGTATGCGGCCGATGAGTTCGCCCACCCCGTGCTTCTTCAGCACCCCGTAGTGGTCGCCGTCGAGGTCGACGACCGTCGGCGGCTGGGCGGAGTATCCGGAGCTGTTCTCCAGGAAGGAGTAGTCGTCGCCGCGGGCCTTGAAGACCGTGACCGGCGCCTCGATCCGGCGCTCCTGGAGCTCGCGGAAGCTGTACTCGAACTCGTAGGTCCCGGCGGCGATCCGGGTGATGCGGCGAATCGTTCCTGCATCGAGTGCGGGGAGCCGGTCGTGGACAAAGGCGACGAAGGAGTCCTCGTCCGTGACCTGCCTCAGGCAGGCTTGGACGGCCGGGCCGTGCGCGGTGCCCGCGAAGACGGAGAACAGGATGGCGACGTAGGCCGGGTTGGCGAACGAGGCCTCGCGGCCCCACCGCCGGCCGTCCTCCGTACGCACCTCGGGGTTGCCGGGGCAGATCAGCAGCAGGTTCTCGACCTTCTCGCCGAGCTGCTCCAGCTGCCAGGCCGCCTCGAAGGCCACCCGGGCGCCGAAGGAGTACCCCCACAGCGTGTACGGCCCGGACGGCCGGCCCCGGCGGATCTCCGCCACGTCGGCCATCGCCATCTCCCGGATCGAACCGTGGGGCACCTCGCCCGGGTTGATGCCGTGGGCCTGGACGCCGGTCACCGGACGGTCCAGGTCCACGCCCTGGGCGAGCAGCCGCAGGTTCATCGGGTAGCCGCCCAGGCCGGGCCAGCAGTACACCGGGGCCGCGGTGCCCGCGGTGTGCAGCGGCACCAGGCGGGAGGCGCGCCCGGGGGCGCCGTCGTCGACGCGGGCGGCGAGGTCTGCCAGCCGCGGGGACTCGAAGACGACCTGCAGGGGCAGGGCGGCGCCGAACTCCCGGTTGATCCGGTTGACGAGCGCGACGGCGTGCAGGGAGTTGCCGCCCGAGGCGAAGAACTCGTCCTGGGTGGAGACGTCGTCGTACTTCAGCATCCGGCCCCACTCGGCGGCCAGCCACCGTTCGGTCGCCGTCGCGGGTGCCACGTACGCCGACGCGCCGCGCTGCGCGCTCACCTCCGGCAGCCGGGCCGTGGCCTTGGCGTCGATCTTGCCGTTCGCGGTGAGCGGCAGTTCGTTCACCACCACCACGCGGGCCGGGATCATGTAGTCCGGCAGGAACCGCGCGAGGTCGTCGCGGATCATCTCCGCGGGGCCCTTGGTGTGCACGGCGTCCTCGCTCATGCCCTCGTGCGCTGCCTGCCCGGTGCTGATCCGGCCGCCGACGAAGAAGTACGAGGCCGGGGCGGCCGGGACCCCGGCGGCGGCGAGCAGTTCGTCCAGGCGGCGGGCGGCGGACAGCGGGTTGCCCGTCTTCGACGAGTAGCCCGACGACATGAGGCCCATCCCCGGGACGCGCTGGAGGCGGTGCAGCAGCGTGCCCAGCACGAGGTAGCGCTGCCAGTCCTGGCCGGCCCGGGAGACGGCGCTGATCCCGAACGCGGCCCGGTCGTACACGCCCTGGTTGATGGCGATGACATGGCGCCGCTCGACGGTCTCCGCGCCGATCCGGCTCAACTGGCCGTCCCGGTACCGGTACAGGCCCTCCGCCAGCCCCGCCACCCGGTCGCCGTGCGCCTGCACGAACAGCTCCACCTGGTCCGGGCGCGGCAGGCCGTGGTCCGCGGTGATCTCGAAGGTGCCCAGGTAGCGGTCGCCCTCGGCGGCGTCGAGCCGCGCCGTGACGCCCGGGTCGAAGCCGACGGGGCCGATGGTCAGGCCGTAGCCGGGCAGGACCTCCTCGAAGACACCGACCATGTGGCCGGCCTCGAACTCCAGCACCTCCACGATGTTGTTCTTGTAGACGGGCTCGATCGCTCGCGTACGGCCCAGGAAGTGCACCCGCAGCACAGGACCGGTGAGCTGCTCGGCGAGGTCGCCGACGCGAACGAGGGTGTGCTCGGCGGGGTGGTGGTAGTAGACGCCGGACAGCCCGAACAGGCCGTCGATCTCCAGGTACGTCTGGGTGGCGTAGAGGGCGCCCGGTGAAGCGTAGGCGTACTTCGGCAGCAGCCGCTCCGCGCTGCGGAACGGGCCGAACCAGCGCAGGAGTTGGCCGAACTCCTCCAGGCTGAGCTCGGTGAGCGCGCACGGTACGCCCTGCGTACGGGGGCGGGGGGCGAGCAGGGCCAGGAGGTCGTCGGCGGTGACAGGACCGCCGTCGTAGAACCGGTAGGTCTTCCGGGCGAACGCCTCCCGGCGCTGCTCCGCGGTGGCCGACTTGCCGGGCAGCGCGATGACTTGACGACCAGTCAGCTCTTCCCGACTCCGCACGCCCGGGTCGGAGAGCTGCGCCTTCACCTGGAGCTTCGACGCCTTCGACTGGTGGTGGGCGGCGTCGCTGCGCCCCTGGTCCATCACCGCGGCCGTCCGCTCGTTCAACTCCACCGCCGCCACAAGGGACTTGCTCCCGGTGCGCGGATCGTCGGTGACGACCGCCGCGGCGCGCCGCACCCAGGTGTGCTCCTCGATCCGGGAGGCGACCTCCTCCAACTCCACGCGGTAGCCGCGCAGTTTGACCTGGTTGTCGCTGCGGCCGGTGAACTGGATGGTCCCGTCCGCGTTCCACATGCACAGGTCGCCGGTGCGGTACAGGCGCTCGGTCGGGTTGAACGGCGAGGTGACGAACCGCTGGGCGGTCGTCTCGGGCAGGCCGATGTAGCCGCGGGCGAGCTGGACCCCGCCGATGAACAGCTCGCCGCTCTCGCCGATGTCGACCGGCTGTCTGTTCTCGTCGAGGATGTAGCAGGTCACGTGGTCGGCCGGCACCCCGACCGGCAGGATCCCGGCGGACGCCCCGTCGAGGACGTCCGGGTCGACCCAGTGCGAGGTGGCGTTGATCGTGGTCTCGGTCGGTCCGTAGAGGTTGACCAGGGACACCGCGGGCAGCGCCGTGAACAGGTCCTTGGCGAGCGTGGCGGTGAGGGCCTCGCCGCCGGAGAAGAGCCGGGTCAGCGAGGTGCAGGCGGTCAGCTCCTCGGTGTCGACGAGCGCCTGCAGCAGGGTGGGCACGCCCTGGAGCGCGGTCACCCGGTGCTCGCAGATCATCGTGATGATGGCCTCGGGGTCCCGGAAGAGCCCCGGACTTCCCATCACGACCCGGGCGCCGACGGCGCAGGCCAGGATCTCCCACTGCGCGGCGTCGAAGCTCATCGGCGTCTTCTGCAGGATCGACGCCCCGGGGCCGAGGTGTCCGCAGTCGGCCAGCCAGCGCAGCTGGGAGACGATGCTGCGCTGCTCGATCATCACGCCCTTGGGCCTGCCGGTGCTGCCCGAGGTGTAGATGACGTAGGCGAGATGGTCGCCGCGCGAGTCCGGCAGCGACGCGCTCGCCTGCCCGGAGGCGTCGGCGAGGGTGACGACGGTGGTGCCCTCGGGGACGAGGGCGAGGGCGCGCTCGCGCAAGTGCGGCTGGGTGACGACGACTTCGGCCCCGGAGTTCTCGACCATGTACCTGAGCCGGGCTTCCGGGTAGTCGGGCGAGAGCGGCAGATAGGCGGCGCCGGCGGTGAGGATGCCCCACACGCCGGTCATCAGGTCGGCGGACGGCTCGGCGTAGAGGCCGACGCAGGTGTCCGGTGTGACACCGAGCGCGGCCAGGTGGGCGCCGAACCGGTCGGCCCCGTCCTTGAGTTGGCGGAAGGTGACATGGCCCTCGGAGGTGGTGAGGGCGATGTCGTCGGGACGCAGGCGGGCCTGGTGGGTGAGCAGGCCGCGCAGTGACGCGGGCTTGGAGAACACGCCGGTTATCGGTGGCTGGGTGTTCATGTGGTGTTCGATCCCCCCGGATTGGTTGATGTGTCGCTCAGACCCGACTGGCGGCGCGCGCGGGCGGCGCGGGTGCGGGCTGTTTGCCGCGGTTGCGCGGCTGGGCGAGGACGACGGCCGCCACGACGGCCACGGCGCCGACCAGTTGGAGCGGGCGCAGGGTCTCGTCGAGGAAGAGGTAGCCGAGGACCGTCGCGCACAGCGGCGAGGCGAACGACAGGAACGAGGCGGCCAGCGCGGGCAGTTGGGACAGGCCGCGGAACCACAGCACGTAGGCGATCAGCGCGCCGATGATGCCGAGGTAGAGGTACCCGCCGACGTTGCCCCAGGTGAGGTGGTCCGGCAGGTCCTCGCTCACGAGCATGATGGGCAGCAGGACCAGACCGCCCACGGTGAGCTGCCAGCCGGTGAAGGTGAGCAGGCTGACGTCGCCCGGACGGCCCCACTTCTTGGTGAGCACGATGCCGGAGGCCATGGACAGGGCACCGAGGAGTCCGGCCACCACGCCGACGCCGTCCAGGCCGGCGTGCGGCTGCAGCACCAGCAGGGCGACGCCCGCGGCGGCCAGCAGACAGGAGCCGACGTGCAGCGGCCGGATCCGGTCCTTCAGCAGCAGCGAGCCGAGCAGCAGCACGATCATCGGCTGGATGGACATCACCAGGGCGGCCACTCCACCGGGCAGGTGGTAGGCGGCGAGGAACAGGAAGTAGAAGAACGCGCCGATGTTCAGCACCCCGAGGACGACCGCCCGCCACCACCACACACCGCTGGGCAGCTTCCGCGTCATCAGCAGCAGGATCAGTCCGGCGGGCAGCGCGCGCAGGGTGGAGGCGAGCAGCGGCCGGTCCGGCGGCAGGAACTCGGTGGTGACCAGGTAGGTCGATCCCCAGACGGCCGGGGCGAGCGCGGTGAGCGCCGAAGTCGCCGCGATGCGTTGGCTGTTCACTTGACGGCTCCGGAGTCGGTGGTGCCGAAGAACCGGTCGCCGAAGTCGCCGATGCCGGGGATCATGAACGCGTGCTCGTTGAGCCGGTCCTCGATCGCGCTGGTGACGATCCTCACCTGCGGTCGCTCGGTGGCGACCCGGCGCAGTCCCTCGGGGGAGGACAGGAAGTTGATCATGACGATGTGGTTCTCGGGCACCCCGGCGTCCCGCAGCACGTCGACGGCGGCGATCGCGGAGCCGGCCGTGGCCAGCATCGGCTCCAGCAGGAGTACGTGCCGCTCGGCGATGTCCGCCGGAAGGTGCTGGTAGTACAGGTGCGGCAGCTTGGTCCGCTTGTCGCGCTGGATGAGGATCTTGCCGATCCGGATGCCCGGATGGACGTAGCGCAGCTCGCCCTCCATGGCCTCGCCGGCCCGGATGACGGGCACCGCGCAGATCTTCGTGGCGAATTCGAGCCCTTGGTAGCTGGTACCGACCGGTGTGGTGACGTCCTTCTTGGTGAACGGCAGCAGATCCAGGCCGGCTTCGAGCAGCAGGCGGATGACGCGCCGCGAGTAGAAGACGAAGTCCTCGCGGGGGCAGTCCCGGTCGCGGATGATCGTATGGATGGCGCGCAGCTGGTCGGTCTGCGGAAGCAGGTGCACATTGTGGCCCGTGGTCACGGGTGACTCCTCAGGGTCCGGTGAGATCGACGGGAACACGGAAGAGACCGGAGAGAACGGACGACCGGAGGGGTGTCCCCTCACCCTGCGGTCGCCCCGACGTCCTCGAACCGGTCAGCCGATCTCGTCGAACGCGCGCCGGGCCTCGGCGAGGAACTTCGCGACCTTCGCCCGGTCCTTGCGCCCGTCGGGGCCCTCCAGGCCGGTGTGCGCGTCGACGGCGGCGGGCCGGACGGCGCGGATCGCGTCGCCGACGTTCTCCGGGTTCAGCCCGCCGGCCATCATCAGCGGCTTGGGCGAACGGCGGACCAGCTCCGCGGAGACGTTCCAGTCGTGCGTGAGGCCGGTGGCACCCTTCGCGCCGGTCCTCGGGTCGAAGGTGTCGGTGATGTACATATCAACGAAGGGGTGCGTCTCGTCGACCAGCCGCAGCAGCTCCTCCGCGTTGTCCGCCTTGACGACAAGCGACTTGAGGACGAACAGCTCCGGCCGGAGCTCCTTCAGCCGGCGCAGCTGCGCGGTCTCCACGTCACCGTGCAGCTGTACGGCGACGACACCGAGCTCGTGGCAGAAGGCGCTGATCTCCTCCGCGTCGGTGAGGTAGCTGATGAGGACACCGGCGTGCGGGGCCTGAAGCCCCTTGATGATGACGGCGGCGTCCTGCTCCGGGATGTCGTCCTTGCCGGACGGCAGGCGCAGCGCGAAGCCGATCCAGTCCGCCCCCTCGCCGATGATCATGTCGGCTTCCGCGGCGTCGATGATGCCGGCGACCTGGACGAGCTTGTTGACAGTGGTCACGAAGACCAACCCCCCTTGTTGTCACGGCCGTTCGGTCGGCCGTGTGTGTATGTGCCGCGGACAGCCGGAAACGCCCCACGTTCCCGGCACCCGCCGATGTCAGCGTCCGTACGTCTCCCTGAAGCAGGTCAGCGAGCGGTCCCGGCGCCCCGGGTGACGGCGGGACTCGGCCGGGTGGCCGAGCGGGACGAGCAGGGCGATGTGCAGGTCGTCCCGGCCGTCGATGCCGACGGCCTTCTTGACCGCGTCCTCGTCCCAGCCGTTCATCGGGCTGGTGGCCAGCCCCGCGGCCTCGGCGGCGACCATGAAGAAAGAAGCGGCGATCATGGCGTCCTTCACCGCGTACTCACGCTCCAGACCGCGCTCCCGCAGGTCCTCGTGGAAGAGGCGCGCGTCCTCGGGCGAGGCGGCGGCGAACCGCTCGGACCACGCACCGCCCCGCCGCGCCGTCTCCCAAACATCACCGCGGTCCTCGCGCCAGGCGCCGGACTCGGCGACGAACACCAGCGTCACCGGCGCCTCTTGAGGATGCGGCTGCCCACCGGTGGCCTCGGCCAGGGCCTTGCGCCCCGCCTCACCACTCACCACGACGACGGACCTGGCCTGCAGGTTGAAGCTGGACGGAGCCTCCAGAGCCAGCTCGACCAGCTCGCGCAGCAGCGGGGCCGGCACCGGATCGGGCCGGTAGTGGCGGATGCTTCGGCGGGACCGGATGACCCGGGACACGGTGGCGTGATCCGTCGCGAGCGGCTCCACAGACATGAGACCAAGTCCTTCGACGTCGAACTATCTGACATCGAGAGGTTATGTCGTGGACTAGGGTGCGGTCAAACAGTTTGTTGTCGAATTAATGTGGCTGAAGCAATAGTGAACAGGAGGTGACCCCATGAGCGATGCCGTCACCCGTGACGCGGTCGACGACTTCATGGGCCAGTGGGCCGCCCAGCGCACTGACCTGGACCTCGACGCCATGGGCACCATCGGCCGCGTCCTGCGGCTTTCACGGCTGGTCAACACCCGACTGAAGGAGTACTTCGCCCAGTACGACATGGAGACCTGGGAGTTCGACGTCCTCGCCACCCTGCGCCGCAGCGACCGGCCACTGACGGCGAAGGCCCTGGCCTCCAGCGTCATGATCGGCTCGGCCGCCCTCACCAACCGCGTCGACCGGCTCGTCGCCCACGGCCTCGTCACCCGCGACTCCGTCCCCGGCGACCGCCGCAGCCTGCACATCGCGCTCACCGACGCCGGGCGCGACCTCGTCGACCGCGTGGTGGAAGGCCACGTACAGAACCAGATCCAGATCCTCTCGGCCCTGGAGGGCACCGACCGCGACGAGCTGACCCGGATGCTGCGCACCCTGCTGATCTCCCTGGGGGACACCCGCTGAGTGACCCGGGCCGACCCGTCAGGCGTGCGCCGGCTTCCCGTCCCCGTACAACCAGTCCTTCCAGATCCCCCCGAAATCCTTCCCCGGCGCCATCTTCTCCACGTACGCCGTGAACTCCGCCGTGGTCGCGTTGCCGTGGCGGTGCGCGGCGGCCCAGCCCTGGACGATGTCGTAGAACCGCGCGTCACCGACCGTCCGGCGGATCTTCTGGAGGACCATCGCGCCACGTTCGTACACGGGACTGTCGGAGATGTGGGCGGCGGAGCTGGGCCGGGCCGGAGGGAAGGCCCAGACCGCCTCGCCGTCGGACGGGTCGTCGAAGTAGGTGCCGTCGTAGAGCGCGTCGAAGGTCTCCTGGGCGGTGTCGCCGCCGTGGTCCTCGGACCAGAGCCACTCCGCGTAGGTCGCGAAGCCCTCGTTGAGCCACATGTCGCGCCAGGTCCTCGGGGTGACGGAGTCGCCGTACCACTGGTGGGCGAGTTCGTGGACGAGGGTGGCCGTGTCGGGGGCGCCGGGGAAGACGGGGCGGTTCTGGGTCTCCAACGCGTAGCCCGCGTCGCCCCGCCGGTCGACGATCGCGCCGGTCGAGGAGAAGGGGTACGGGCCGAAGTTGTACTCCTCCCACTCCATGATCTCCGGGATCCGGGCCAGCACTTTGCGGCTGGCCGCCGCCTCGTGCGGGTCGACCGCCGTGTACACGGGAAGGCCGTTCTTCGTCGTCGTACGGATGATGTCGTAGTGACCGATCGCGACCGTGGCCAGGTAAGTCGCCATGGGCTGCGCGGTGCGCCACCGATAAGTCGTCCCCGTACCGCCGGTGTTGATCGTCTCCGCCCTCAACTCCCCGTTGGAGACCGCCTGCAGACCCTTCGGGACGGTGATCGCGATGTCGTACGTCGCCTTGTCGGAAGGGTGGTCGTTGCCGGGGAACCACGCCATCGAGCCGGTCGGTTCGCCCAGTGCCAGCGCGCCGTCCGCCGTGCGCAGCCAGCCCTCCTTCGAGCCGTCGGGATCGGTGATCGTCCCGGGGGTGCCGGAGTAGCGGACGGTCGTCCGGAACGTCCCGCCCTTGGGGAGAGTGGAGGGCGGCCGGACCGTCAGTTCCTGGCCCTTGCGGGTCCAGCGTGCCTTCCTGCCCGCGACCGTCAGCGACTTGACCTCCATGCCCTTGAGGTCGAGGTCGAAGGCGGAGAGGTCGCGGGTGGCTCGGGCCGTGATCTCCGCCGTGCCCGTCAGGTGGTGGGTGTCGGGGCTGTAGGCGAAGGTCAGAGCGTAGTGGCTGACGTCGTAACCGCCGTTGCCCGCCTGCGGGAAGTACGGGTCGCCCACACCGGAACCGCCGGGTGTGCCCTGGAAGGCCGCGCCCGACCCCGTGCACGCGGTCAGGGCGAGGGCCAGCGCGCAGGCGGTGGCCATGGGAACAAGCCGTACGGATCGGGGCACGTCCGCGATCCTATGAGTCCGGAGCTCGTACGCTCGGCTCCATGCCCCGCTCCGCCAAGAAGCCCCGCCGACTCGTCGCCAACGGACGCACGTACCTCTGGAGCCTGCGCCACAGGCACACTCACACCGACAGTCAGCCTGAGGGCTGCGTCCACACCCTCACCCTGCGTCCCCAGCCGGCCGGCACCGGCGGCCCGCTGCGCATCGTCTTCGCCGCGGGGCCGGGGCGGTACGTCCCGGGCGGCGCCCCCTTGGGCTCCGGGGACGTGGGCTACGTCCGGGGCGCATCCCTCAACCTGCACGAACCCGGCGCCGTCCGCGCCCTGCTCGACGCGGCAGCGGCCCACGGGTGGCTGCCACGACCGGAAGAACCGCAGGCCATGGAGGTCGACGGCTGGCCCCTGCTGGAGCTGGCCGCCGCCGCACAGAACGGGGACGGAGACCGTCCCACCGGGACGGTGTGAGTGATCGCTCCGGCCGCCCTCGGCCCTCCCGAACCGTGACACCATCACCTACGTGCTCGACATCGGCTACGCCCTCTCCAACCGCTTCCCGGACCCCCCGCAGACCGACTACCGGCGCGCCGACGTCCACGCGCTGCGGCACGACCTGTTCTGCGGTGACGTGTATCTCGCCGACACCAAGGCGGACCGGGAGGTGGCCACGGCCTGGGGCTGGGTGCCGGTGCTCGACTTCGCGTGGGCGTTGTGCGACATCGTGGAACGGATCGACCAGGACCCGGCGGGTTCGCGGGCGTCCCGGCCACAGCGGGCGGAACTGGACTTCACCGAGTCCACGGACCGGATGCTCTTCGAGCGGCGCTTCGGCTGGGTGGACGTGGAGGCGGACTGGATGCGGCGGGACGAGGAGCCGTTGACCTTCTCGCACACCGAACTCCGGCGCGAGGCAAGGGACTTCCTGCACGATCTGATCGCCGACCTGGTCGACATGCACGATGCGCTCGGCGAGAACCCGGCGATCTGGACGCTGCAGGCGAAGTTTCCCAGGCTGCCCTGAGCTGCACGTGCCGTCCCTGGGGGCTGCGCCCCCAGACCCCCATCGGCCCTGAAGGGGCCTCGTCCTCAAACGCCGGACGGGCTGACAGATGTCACCCTGCGCCGGACAGCCGCCCCCTCACCCCTCCACCCGAATCCCCATCTGCACCGCCAACACCGGCGCCAGATCCAGCAGTTGCCCCATGCTGATCACGGCCCCCGACAGCCGGTCGATCCCCCGCGTGATCTCCAGCTCGGCCGCCCCGCGCAGATCCACGTCCGTGAACGTCACCCCCGTGAAGTCCACCCCCTTCAAAACGCAGTCCACGAACTCGACCCGCTCCAGCCGGGCATCGAGGAAGTCCGGCTCCACGAGCACACACCCCTCGAAGACGACGTCCCGGAGCCGCGCCTTGCGCAGATTCAGGTAGTCGATCTTCCCGCCCCGAATCACCACCCGCTCCAGAACGGCGCCGTGCAGCTGCACACCGCCCATCCTGGCGTCGATCACCTCGACATCGCGCAGGGTCGACTCCGCGAGGTCGGTGCCGACACCGCGTATGCCGGTGAGGACCGAGTCCAGTACCCGGGCGTGGTGCAGTCGCGTCTCGTCCAGCGCGCAGCCGGTCAGCGCGCAGTCCATGAAGCGGGCGCCCCCGCCGTCCTGCCCCGCGAAGTCCTCGTCCCTGATCTCCAGCCCGTCGTAGTCCCCGTCCGGCTCCAACTCCCCACCGCCGTAAGCCTCCAGCGCCGGCAACCGCACCTCCGGCCGCCGCGCCCCCTTCACTCCACCCGTCCCGCCCGCCCCGCCCGCCGCTCTCCTCGCCATGCCCCCATCCTGCACCCCACCACTGACAACGAGACCGACGAACCCTTGACCTCAAGCACACTTGAGGTTGAAGAGTGACCCCCATGCATGCCATACACCTCCACACCTTCGGCCCCGCCGACAACCTCACCTACGAACACGTCGACGCCCCCTCCCCCGACCCCGGCCAGGTCCGTATCGCCGTAGCCGCGGCCGGAGTCCACCTCCTGGACACCGTGCTGCGGAGGGGCGAGCAGGGCCCGCTGCCCGAACTCCCCACGCTCCCCACCGTCCCCGGCCGCGAGGTCGCCGGTGTCGTCGAGTCGCTCGGGGAGGGGGTCGCCGGGCTGTGGCTCGGGAAGCGGGTGGTCGCCCACCTCGGATTCGCGCCCGGCGGGTACGCCGAGTCGGCCGTGGTCGATGTGGACCGGGTGCACGAGATCCCGGGGAACCTGGACTTCGCACAGGCCGTAGCCATGATCGGAACGGGCCGCACGGCGATGGGAATCGTGCAGTTCACCGAACTGGGAACGGACTCCGTGGTGGTCGTCCCGGCCGCCGCCGGAGGACTGGGCACCCTCCTCGTCCAGTACGCCGCACACGCCGGCGCCACCGTGATCGGCCTGGCCGGCAGCCCCGAGAAGGCGGCCCTCGCACGCGCGAACGGCGCCGACCTGGCCGTCGACTACACGACCCCGCAGTGGCCGCAAAAGGTACGGGCCTGGCTGGGCGGCCGGCAAGCGACCGTCGTATTCGACGGCGTCGGCGGAGCCATCGCCCGAGAGGCAGTGGCGTTGCTCGGGCCCGGCGGTCAGCACATCGTCTTCGGATGGTCGAGCGGAGAACCGTACGAACTCAAACAAATATCCGAACAAGTGCTGGGCTCCACGATGACGCAGAAGACCGGCGGCCCAAGCCCCATCCGAACCCTCGAACTGCGGGCACTCACCGAGGCCGCCGAGGGCCGACTCGTACCGGCCGTACAACGCTTCCCGCTGTCCGCCGCGGCGGAAGCGCACCGAGCACTGGAGACCCGGCGAACAACGGGAAAGGTGGTGCTGGAGCCATGACCAAACACGACGGGCCCGCAGATGCAATACACACCGATTCATGGTCTTCTGGGCAGATGAGCGTCACCCGAACAGGTGAATCAGGCGCGGCTGCCGGCCCCGATCCCCGCCGCTGGTGGGGCCTGGTGATCATCGCTCTCGCACAGCTGATGGTCGTACTCGACGCGACGATCGTGAACATCGCACTCCCCTCCGCACAACGCGACCTGGGCATGTCCGACGGCAACCGCCAGTGGGTCATCACCGCCTACACCCTCGCCTTCGGCGGCCTGCTCCTCCTGGGTGGCCGGATCGCCGACCTGGTGGGCCGCAAACGGACCTTCGTCATCGGCCTGATCGGCTTCGCGGGCGCCTCCGCACTCGGCGGCGCGGCCACGACCTCGGGCATGCTCTTCGGCGCCCGCGCCCTACAGGGCGTCTTCGCCGCCGTACTGGCCCCCTCCGCGCTCTCCCTCCTCACCACGACCTTCACCGACCCGAAGGAACGCGGAAAGGCCTTCGGGATCTACGGCGCGCTCGCGGGCAGCGGCTCGGCGATCGGCTTCATTGCGGGCGGCCTGCTCACCGAGTACCTGAACTGGCGCTGGTGCCTCTACGTCAACATCCCCATAGCGGTCATCGCAGTCGTCGGCGCCTACGCCCTCCTCCACGACCGCCCCGGCCACACGGGCGCCCGCCTGGACGTACCCGGCGTACTGCTCGGCTGCGGCGGACTGGTCGCGATCGTCTACGGCTTCAGCGAGGCGGAGCCACGCGGCTGGACGGACTCACTGGTACTGGCCCTGTTCGCCGCAGGCGCCGCACTGCTCACGTCCTTCGTCTGGTGGCAAACCAGAGCCCCCAGCCCCCTCCTCCCCCTCCACATCGTCAAGGACCGCAACCGCGCCGGCTGCTTCCTCACCATGGGCCTGGCAGTCATCGGCATGTTCGGCATGTTCCTCTTCATGACCTACTACCTACAGGTCATCCTCGACTACTCCCCCGTAAAAACCGGCATGGCCTTCCTCCCCCTCACGGCCGCGATCATCATCGGCTCGACCCAGATCTCGGCCCGCCTGATGCACCACGTACCCCCGCGCACCCTCATGGTGCCGGGCGCGATCCTGGCCGCAGCGGGCATGTCCTTCTTCACCCGCCTGACAGTCAACTCGGACTACGCGACCGAACTCCTCCCCGGCCTAATCCTGATGGGCCTGGGCATGGGCCTGATCTTCATGCCGGTCTTCGCCACCGCCACGGCCGGGGTCGCTCCGCAGGACTCGGGCGTGACCTCCGCGACCGTCAACACCGCCCAGCAGGTGGGCGGTTCGATCGGTACGGCCCTGCTCAACACGATCGCCACCACCAGCAGCACGGCCTACATCACCGCCCACCTCCACACCCCGGCCCAGAAGGCCCTGATCACCAGCAAGGGCATCGTCCACGGCTACACGGTCGCCATCTGGTGGGCCGTAGCCGTAATGCTCCTGGCAGGCCTGGTAGCGGGCCTGATGGTGACGGCAAGGGCACCGAAGCACGCGGCGCCAGTACCGGAGTCGGTGAGCTGAGCCGACCGGCCGGGCCGCCCGCGTACGGCGCGAAGGCGACGTGTCGGGGGGTGTCCGCCCGCAGCGGTTGGCGCGTCAACACCCTCGCCCTCTTGAGACACCGATTCCGCGCCGTTCCGAGGACGGATACCCCCCGACGCGGCGCCGACTCACCACGAACAACAGGCGAACCCCCCACACACCCGCAGCCCTCAGTGACGCCCGGCCACCCGATCCGCGACCCGCGCCAACCGCGACGACTCCGCACTGTGCCCGGCCAGTTCACGCCGGTCAGCCGCACGATAGGTCGCGTACATCCCCTGCACCCCCAGCCAACGGAACGGCTCCGGCTCCCACTTGCGCACCTTGTGGCCGACCCACGGAAGCGCGACGAGATCAGTGGGCCCAGCCTCCCCGGAGTCCAGCCGAACCAGATCCCGCAACGTCCGCGCGGCAAGGTTCGTAGTGGCGACACCCGAGCCGACGTACCCGCCGGCCCACCCAAGCCCCGTAGAACGATCCAGCGTCACCGTCGCACACCAGTCGCGCGGCACCCCGAGCACCCCCGACCACGCATGCTCGATCCGCAGCCCGGCGAGCGACGGAAAAAAGCGAACAAGGACATCCCGCAACGCCTCGACAGTCGCCGCCTGCGTCCGCCCGTCGTTGTCGGTCCGCGACCCGAACCGATACGGCACCCCACGCCCGCCCAACGCGATCCGCCCATCGGCGGTGCGCTGCGCATACATGTACGCGTGGGCCATGTCGCCCAGCGTCTCCAGCCCGCCCCACCCCACCGACTCCCACTGCTCTTCGCTGAGCGGCTCGGTCGCGATCATCGAGGAGTTCATCGGCAGCCAGGTCCGCCGCTGCCCCTTGAGACTCGCGGTGAAGCCCTCGGTACACCGCAGGACATAGGGCGCACGCACAGCGCCGTACGGCGTGACCGCGCACCGGGGCCGGATCTCGGTCACCGGCGTCGACTCATAGATGACAACGCCCAGCGCCTCGGCCGCCGCCGCAAGCCCCTTCACCAGCTTCACCGGATGCAACCGCGCCCCGTGCGGCGTCCACGTCGACCCGACCGCGTCCGCGACCCGGATCCGCTCGGCGGTCTCGCGGGCGCCGTACAACTCACGGTCCTTCTCGCCGTACGACAGCTCGTGCTCGTGAAAAGCCTTCAGCCGCGCCAACTGCGCAGGCGTACAAGCGACTTCGAGCACGCCACCCCGATGGACGTCGGCCTCGATCCGCTCCTCCTCCGCGACCGCGACGACCTCGGCGACGGTGTCGTTCATGGCCTTCTGCAGCCGTACGGCGGCTTCCCGCCCATGGAGTTTCGCGTACCGGTCCCGCCCCGCGATCCCGTTGTACAGCCAGCCACCGTTCCGCCCCGAGGCGCCGTAACCGCAGAACTTCTGCTCCAGAACCACGACGCGGAGGGAGGGATCCGCCTTCTTCAGGTAGTACGCGGTCCACAGCCCCGTGTATCCACCGCCGACGATCACGACGTCGGCGGAGGCGTCACCGCCAAGAGGCTCCCGCCGCGCCGGAAGACCGTCGTCCGCGTACCAAAAGGAGACGCCACCATTCACGACACCACTCGCCGAACCACTCGCCGAACCGCTCATATCCGGACGCTAACCCCTGAAGGCGGCCACTGTCTCCTTCGGATTCCATGCTTTTCCGCAGCCCCTGACCAGCGGATAACACGCCAGCCCGATCGCCACGGAGGTGAAATGCCCGAGATCGGTGAACGTACGATGCGTCGCCAACGGCACCCCGTAGACCGCCGCCACGACCACCGCATACAGATACCGCCAAGGCACAGCGATCCGGTACACCAGCACCCCGACCACCCCCGCAAGCGCGTAACTCACCCCGATATCAAGGGTGTCGACAGACGAGTGCGGCGCCATGCCGTTCTTCACCGCCCACAGCAGCGCCCCCTCGCTGATCAGCGTCGCCAGCACATGCGCGGCCACACACACCATCAGCCACCGCGCCGTCCCGAGCCACCGCTCCGCCTGCGCGTGGAACACCGTGTACAGCACGGCGTACGGCAGCCAGCGCCCCCCGTCGATCCACATCGCGCTCGCGAACAGCACCCGCACCGGGTTGTTCGACAGCTCGTGGATGTTGGTGGACCGCTGCCGCAGGAACTCCTGCTCGAACTCCGGCGACATGTGGTGCATGGCGACCGTGGTCACGAACAGGATCCCCAGCCAGACATACGTGCCGGGCGCGCTGCGGACGTACGTCCACACCCTGTGGAGGCCCCGGGTAATTCGCATGAGCCGATTCACGCACGCAAGTATCGTCGGAGCCGTGATCGACATTCCGGCCGCGCTGGTCGCCAGTTACGAGAGTTCCGGCGGGGAGGCGGGAGAGGCCGCGGGAGAGGCCTTCGCCACCGCTCTCCGGGAGCGGGCCGCGCGGTTCCTCGATCAATGGGAGCTGCGCCTCGACGGACCGTCGATGAACGGCCGGTGCGCGCTGGTCCTGCCCGTGCTGCGGGCGGACGGAACGCCGGCCGCGCTCAAGCTCCAGGACGTGGACGAGGAGACGGTCGGCGAGCCGGTCGCGCTGCGGGTCTGGGACGGCGACGGGGCCGTACGACTGCTGGAGGCCGACGCCGACACAGGCACGCTGCTGCTCGAACGGCTCGACTCGGCGCGGGTGTTGGCGGATCTGCCGGACTCCCGCGAGGCCACGCTGGTCGTCGCCCGGCTGCTGGCCCGCTTGACGGCCGTCGAGGCACCGGCGGGGCTGCGGCGGCTCGGTGACATCGCGGCACAGTGGCCGCACCGGACCTCGGCAGTACTGCCCCACGTCGCCGACCCGGCCGAGCGGCGGCTGCTCGCGGACTGCGCGGCGGCGGTGCGCGAGGTCGCCGGCGAACCCGGCGACCGGCTGCTCCACTGGGACCTGCACTTCGAGAACGTGCTGGCCGCGGACCGCGCCCCCTGGCTCGCCATCGACCCCAAGCCGCTCGCGGGCGACCCCGGCTTCGACCTCCTCCCGGCCCTGTGGAACCGCTTCGACGCGGACGAGATCGGGTGGCGGTTCGACGCCATGACGGAAGTACTCGGGCTGGACCGGGACAGGGCACGCGCCTGGACGCTGGGCCGGGTGCTGCAGAACGCGCTGTGGACGGTGGAGGACGGGCGTCCACCGCAGCCGGATCACCTGGAGATCGGCCGGCGGCTGCGCGGCTAGGTCTGTTGTTACGCCCACGCCGGTGTCCAGGTCCCCGCGCCAAAAAGGCCGGGGCGAGTGCTGCAGAACGCGTTGTGGTCCGTGGAGAGCGGGCTGCCGCCCGCGCCGCACCACCTGGAGATCGGCCGGCAGCTGCGCGGCTGAGGGGTGGACGTCACGCCCACGCCGGTGTCCAGGCCCCCGCGCCAAAAAGGCCGGGGCGGGCCGAGCCGAGGTGGTCGCGGAGCGCCGCGAGGGCGGGGTGCCGGTTGTCGCGGTGCCGGACCAGGGAGTGCGGGTAGACCGGCGTCGGGTTCCGTACAGGAATGCGCCGCAGGTCGTGACCGGCGGGCCAGACCAGGCGGGTCTGCTCGCCCACGAGGGTCGCCAGCGAACGCGAACCGGCGACGGTGTCCAGCAACGGCTCCACCCCGAAATCGGGCCCGCTGCTCTCGATGGTGAGTCCGAAGGCCGCGGCGAGCGCGTCGTAGTAGGCGGCCCACTCGGTGCCGGGGACGATGCCGGGCATCCAGATCCGGTGCCCGACCAGCTCGGCCGGGGTGACCGTGCGCAGGCCGGCGAGCGCGTGGGCCGGACCGGTGAGCAGCTGGACGGGCTCGTCGAAAGCGCGGCTGACCTCGATGTCGTCGGGGAGCCGTCGGCCGGTCATGGTGACGGCGCGGAAGGACGCGTCGACCGTGCCGGAGCGGATGGCTTCCATGGCCGCGTCCGCGTCGAAGAGGGTCACGACGTCCAGCTCGATCTCGGGGCGCGCGCGATGGAAGTCGCGCAGCAGTACCGCCGGAGCGAGCCCGCGCCCGATCACGTCGACGCGCAGCGCACGGTGGCCGGCGCGCACGGAGGCGAACGCCCGTGCCTCGGCCCGCAGCAGTTCGCGGGCGTGCGGCAGGAACGCCCGCCCGTCGACGGTCGGTTCGGCCCCGCGCGGCGTACGCGCGAAGAGCCGTACGCCGACGGTCCGCTCCAGCGCGGCGATCCGCTTGGAGACGGCCTGCTGGGTGATCGACAACTCCGTGGCGGCGTCCTGGAAACGGCCCGCGTCCGCGATGGCCACGAAGGTGCGCACAGCGTCGAGATCCACGTCGGCGACGATACGGGTGGCCACTGACAACGGCCGCACACCAGCCAGTACAACCAGTGGTTGTAGCCTCGCGGCGCGGCGGTTGTTTGACCGGCGAGGGTACCCCTGGGTTGGATCCCTGAGGTCAGCGCGGGATGGTTCGACCGAGGGAGTGCGGGTGGCCAGGCGAGCGCTGGGGCGCCGGTTCGGGTGGCTGTGGGCGTCGTTCGCGGTCAGCTCGTACGGCACCGGGCTCGGGTTCGGCGCGTTCTCCTTCATCGCCATCCTCGTGCTGCACTCCGGGCCGACCCAGGTCGCGGTGCTGGCCGCGTCGGGGCGGGCGGTGGGGGCCCTGGTCGCCGTACCGCTGGGCCCTTGGGTGGAGTTCCGCCGCAAACGGCCGGTGATGATCGCGATGGACCTGACCCGGTTCGCGGCGCTGCTGACGGTCCCCGTCGCGTTCGCGTTCGGGCTGCTCACCTTCGCGCAGCTCCTCGTCGTCTCCGTCGTGGTCGCCGCGGCGAACATCGCCTTCAACGCGGCCAGTGGCTCGTACCTGAAGTCGCTGGTGCCACGGGAGGACCTGCTGGTCGCGAACTCCCGCTTCGAGTCGACGACTTGGACCTCGACCATGCTCGGACCCCCGCTCGGCGGGGCCGCGATCGGCCTGTTCGGCCCGGTGACGACGGTGGTGGCCGACGCGGTCAGCTATCTGCTCTCGGCCCTCGGCATCCGTGCCATCGGCGGGACGGAACCGCGCCCCGAGCGGAGCGGTGGGCCGCGACTGCGCGCGGGCGATCTGCTCGACGGCTGGCGCTACATCCTCGCCCACCCCACCCTGCGCCCGCTGCTCCTCAACGCGATGGTGGTCAACGGCCTGATCATGGCCGCCGAGCCGCTGCTCGCCGTACTCATGCTGGGGCACCTCGGATTCACGCCCTGGCAGTACGCTCTCGTGCTCGCGGCCTCCTCCGGCGCCGGGGGCTTCGTCGGCTCACGCCTCGCGCGCCCGCTCGCGGCCCGGTTCGGACGGCACAGGGTGATGCTGGTCTCCGGGGTACTGCGCGCGTGCTGGCCCGTCGGGCTGGCGTTCGTCCGGCCCGGAGTCCCCGGGATGCTCCTCGTCACCGCCGTCCAACTCGGCCTGGTGACCTGCATCGGCGTCTTCAACCCCCTGCTGGCCACCAGCCGCCTCGAACAGACCGCCTCCGACCGGGTCGCCCGCACCCTGACCGCCTGGTCGGTCAGCACCAGCGCGGCGATCGCGCTGACGACGGCCGCGTGGGGACCACTGGCCGCGGCCACCACCCCGCGTACGGCGATCGCGCTGGCCGGAGTCCTGCTCCTGGCCAGCCCCCTCCTGCTCCCCCGCCGTGATCACACCCCGAACCCCGCCGAGCCCGGCAAGGATCCGAGCCCCACTACCCTCTCGGCATGATCCGCACCGCGACCCGCACCGACATCCCCGTCATCCACGCCCTGATCCGCGAACTCGCCGCCTACGAGAAGGAACCCCAGGAGGCGAGGGCCACCCCGGAACAGCTCCACGAGGCGCTCTTCGGCGAACAGCCCGGCGCCCACGCCCACATCGCGACCGACGACACCACCGGCGAACCGGTCGGCTTCGTGCTGTGGTTCCTCAACTTCTCGACCTGGCGCGGAGTCCACGGCATCTACCTGGAGGACCTGTACGTCCGCCCCACCGCCCGCGGCGACGGCCACGGCAAGGCCCTCCTCACCGAGCTCGCCCGCATCTGCGTCGCCCGCGGCTACGAACGCCTGGAGTGGTCCGTCCTCAACTGGAACCGCCCCGCGATCGACTTCTACGAAGCGCTGGGCGCCCGCCCGCAGGACGAGTGGACGGTGTACCGGCTGACGGACGGGGCGTTGACCGGCTTGGGAACGCCGCCTCAACCCGCCTTCTGAATAGCCCAGTTGCGTGCGCGCCCTGGCTGTAGTCTGGAGTGAGCGGACGGCCCAGTACGGGCCCTTCGGGCGAAGTCCGGGTTCCCCGGTAGACGCAGCCGAACGGGCCCGGAAGCAAGTGTCGACGCGCCCGCGCCAGAACAAAGAGCAGAATGTATAGGTCATCGCGACCTCAACGAACACCCTGCAAAGGGCTCACGGCCGGCGGGCGCCGTGGGGGGACAGACACCCGTCTGTCTTCGTTGAGGTTCGCGCCTCGGCGCACCTCTCTCGAAGACGACGGCCAGACCGCCTTGGAGGGGCGATATGTGGGCCGTTATGCAGGACCTGGCCGTGACCGCGCCGCAACTGCTGCTGTACTGCTTGGCCTTGTTCGTCGTCATGTTCGTCGTGACCGTCGTCATCGCCCTGCGCAAGTCCGAGGCCAGTGAGCGTCCGGAGATCATCCGGGCTCTGGCCGACCTGATGGCGTTCTGGCGACGCAAGTGACCCTTTTGACAGGCGAGTTGTCCGCCCTTGGTCGGCGCCACTGCTCCACGCACTGGCCGGGAGTTGAGGGACGGCGACGCGAATTCGTGTACACGATCATGCGCGGACTGGGCAGGGTCCCCGCATGAGCTTCACGAATATGCCAACTTTCTTACCCGGCCTCGAAATCTCCCGCCGTTTCTACACAGAAACCGTCCGCCCCCTCCTCGAAGAGACCGCCCCCGGCCTCCCCCACTCCGCCGCCCGCATCGGCGGCGGTTCCGAGGTCCTCGGCTACGACACCCTCCGCTCACGGGACCACACCTGGGGCCCGCGTCTCCAGCTCTTCCTCCGCACCCGGGACGTCCCCCGGCACGCGGGCCGTATCAGACACCACCTCGCCGAACACCTCCCGAGAACCTTCCACGGCCACCCCACCCACCACTGCGTCGAAGTCACCCACACCACGGCCTGGTTCACCGACACCCTCGGCTTCGACCCGACGCACGGCACAACCCCCGCCGACTGGCTGGCCACCCCCACCCGACTCCTCACGGAGGTCACCGCGGGCGCGGTCTTCCACGACGGCCTCCACCAACTCGGCCCGCTGCGCCACACCCTGCGCTGGTATCCCCACGACGTCTGGCTGCACGTCCTGGCCCGCCAGTGGCAGCACATCGCCGAGCGGGAGGCCTTCGTCGGCCGCTGCGGCGAGGTGGGCGACGAACTGGGCTCCGCCATGAACGCGGCCCACCTGACCCGCCATCTGATGCGCCTGTGCCTCCTCATGGACCGCCGCTACCCGCCGTACGACAAATGGCTGGGCAGCGCCTTCGCCCGCACGACGGCAGGACACCGCCTCACCCCGGTCCTCACGGCCGCCCTCGCCGCAACGGACTGGCACAACCGCGAGAAACACCTCGCCCACGCCTACGAAACGGTCGCGGGCATCCACAACCAACTGAACCTGACCGACCGCGTCGACCCGGCCACCCGCCCGCACCGCTCCGGACCGTTCCGGGTGCTGCACGCCGAACGCTTCACGAAGGCCCTGATCGCACGCATCTCGGACCCGGCGCTCCAGGAACTGCCCGACGGCACAAGACAGTTCAGGCCGGACGACGCATGAACTCGGCGGTGCCGTGCCGGCCCTCGTCCGCGGCGACGAACGCGCTCGCGGTCAGCTGCGGGCCGTCGCGGTCGGACGCGGCGGCCATCAGCCGGGCCGCCGACTCCGCCCCGGTCTCCGGCGGGACGACCAGCAGATCCCGGCGTCCGTTGTCGTACGTGAGCAGCAGCAGCTTGTGCGGGTCGAATTCCGTGAACCAGCCGGCCTTGACGACGTGACCGGCCACGGGAACCTTGCGGGGGATGTCCGGCCAGTACGTCGGGTTGACGGCGACGCGGGTGATGCGGCCCCACAGAGGGTCCAACACGGCGGTCAGCAAGGGCAGTTCGCTCAGCAGATCCCGGGAGCGGGGCCACCACGCACCGTCCAGGAGGCCACGGGCGGCACCGCTCTTCAGCGTGAGCCGGACAGCCGGGGCCGCGACGAGCCCGGGCTGCGGGAGGGTGGGTTGCACGGTCGCCGTCATGATGCGGACCCGTCTCCGGGCCGCCGCTGCGGCAGCACGGGTTTCGTCTCTCACCGAGGACGACCCGGTGCGGAAACCGGTGTGCGAAGTGCCCTCAGTACTGTCCACCGTACTCCCGCACGCTCCGACCAGGCCCGTTCCGGAGCGTGCGGGAGTACCGTGGAGCAACCGAGGGCTCTTGACGTGCCGGTGTCCGGTCCGGCGTCCTGTCCTCGCGTTCCCTTCCCTTCCCAGGGGCAGCCCGTGACCCCGGCCGCGCCATCCGCACCGACGGCCGAGGAGTCCCGCCATGTCGATCCTTTCCACCCCGTCCACGACGGACGTCCCGACGGGCACCGACCCGCCGCCCCCGTCCTACGACGGCACGTCCCCGTTCCCGGAGGACGGCCCGCCGGCCGTGCGCGACGGCGCGGCGCGGATATACGTGAGCGTCACGGCGGCGATCGTCGTCCTGCCGTTCGTGGGGCTCGGCCTGGCCGGCTGGCTGCTGTGGGGGCGGCTCATCCACCCCGTGGACATCGTGCTCGCGGTGGTCCTCTACACGATCACCGGTCTCGGCGTCACGGTCGGCTTCCACCGCGGGCTCACCCACGGCTCGTACCGCGCCGTCCGCCCCGTCCGCGTCGCCCTCGCGGTGGCCGGGTCGATGAGCTTCCAGGGCGACGTCATCGGCTGGGTCGCCACCCACCGCCGCCACCACGCCTTCACCGACCGGCCCGGCGACCCGCACTCGCCGTACCGCTACGGCACCCACCTCTGGGGCCAGTTGCACGGACTGCTGGACGCCCATGTCGGCTGGCTGTTCCGCAACGAACAGACACCGCCGGAGCGTTACGCCCCCGACCTCCTCGCCGACCCCGACATCCGGGCCGTCTCCCGCGCCTTCCCGCTGCTGTGCCTGCTCACCCTCGCACTGCCCTTCGGCCTCGGCTGGGCGATCGGCGGCAGCTGGCTGTACGGCGTAACCGGCCTGCTGTGGGCGGGACTTGTCCGCATCGCGCTGCTCCACCACGTCACCTGGAGCGTCAACTCGCTGTGCCACATGATCGGTGACCGCCCCTTCCGCACCCGCCACCACGACCGCGCCACCAACCTGTGGCCGCTGGCCCTGCTCTCCTTCGGCGAGAGCTGGCACAACCTCCACCACGCCGACCCCACCAGCGCCCGGCACGGCGTCGACCGCGGCCAGATCGACCCGTCGGCCGCCGTCATC
The DNA here is from genome assembly GCF_033194735.1 of Streptomyces sp. W16. Taxonomy (NCBI): domain Bacteria; kingdom Bacillati; phylum Actinomycetota; class Actinomycetes; order Kitasatosporales; family Streptomycetaceae; genus Streptomyces; species Streptomyces sp. W16. Next base: position 1,763 of record NZ_JAWOAI010000076.1, on the reverse strand, counting down.
CGCCTCTTCGAACGCGCCGGCTGGGTCCACGACGTGCGCTGGCCGACCCCCGACCGGGTCGCCGCCCGCCGCGCCTGACGCCGAACCACCCGTCCCCGTACGGCAGTTGGCAGGAGCCTCATGACCACCGTGCTGCAGCCCCCGCTTCCCTCCCATCCCGTCCTGCGCCTGCGCCTGGCCCCCCACGGGAACCTGCCGCGGGCCATCGACGGCGCGTGGTGGCCCCGCTCGTACGACCTGCCGGCCGAACTCCCGGGACTGCTGGCCGGGTTGCCGCGCCAGTGGGGCCACATCACCAGCGCCACGGTCAACGGGGCGGCGTGGTCCGCCATGCCCGGCCGGCTGCTCGTTTCCCACCAGGTCGTACGACTGCGAAGGACCCAGCTGGAATCCACCCCGCACACCATCGTCCTGCTCGCGCCCGGCCGGGGCCGCTGGGATTTGCTGGTCGTGCCGCCGGACACGACCGAGCAGGCGGCCGAACCGCTCATGGCCGCCGCCGTGGCCGCTCAGCCGTCGTGGTCGCCGGACTGAGCCGTCGCGGGTGCCGGGATGGCCGAGGTGTCGAAGTCGCCGGCGACGATCTGCCCGGCGAGGTCCGACAGACGCAGGTGACGGGCGCGGGCGTAGCTCCGGAACGCGGCGAAGGCATCGTCGACGGAGGTGTTCCAGCGCTCCGCCAGAAAGCCCTTGACCTGTTCGATCAGGATGCGGCTGGTCAGCGCGTTCTCCAGCTGGCTGTTCTCGACATGGGACTGCTCCAGGGTGCGCTGCTGCAGGATCGCGATGGTGGCCACGTCGGCGAGGGCCTGGGCCAGCGCGATGTCGTCGTCGCCGAGGCGGTGCGGAGTGGTCTGGAAGAGGTTGAGCGCGCCGACGACGCGGTTGCGCAGCCGCAGCGGGATGGCGTGCGTGGTCACATACCCGGTCGCGCGGGCCCGCTCGGCGAAGTGCGGCCAGGCGCCGGTCGCCGCCGCCCGGGTCAGGTCGATGTTGGTGCGGGCGGCGCCGGAGCGGTAGCACTCGACGCACGGGCCCTGGTCGTGCTGGAGCGCGAAGAGTTCCAGCAGCCGGGTGTGCTCGTCCGAGGCGGCGATGATCTGCAGTTCGCCGTGCGCGTCCACGAGGAGGATCCCGGCCGCCGACACGTCGAGCAGCTCCACGCAGCGCGCGGAGAGCCGGTGCAGCAGGTCGATGACGTCGAAGTCCTCGACGAGTGAGTCGGCGACCTCCACGAAGATCTCGGCCAGACGTCGTTCGCGGGCCATGGCTATCATCCCTTTCCACCGTCGGGCGAGTACGGCCCGCTCACATCGTCGTCGAAATCGTCGTCGAAGCGCAGCCTGCGGGCGACCACATCCGCCGCGATCTCGCCAAGAGGCCGCTCACTGCTGTACGCGTGGGCCCGCAGGCGCAGCAGGGCCTCCTGTATGGACACGTCCAGCTGGGCGCTGATCATGCCCGTGGCCTGATGCACGACCGCGCGACGCAGCACCGAGGGAGACTCCAGGGCCGCGCCGAACCCTGGACCCTCCCCGCCCCCGCCCCCGCCCCCGTCGTGTCGGTCGCCGTTCAGGAGAGTGCCGGTCAGTACGGCGGTCAGTGCGGCGGCGTCGGTGTACTGCTGCCGGCTCAGCCGCCGCTCGCCGTCGCACAGGAGGGTCAGTACGCCGATCCGGATGACCCCGATGCCCAGCGGGAAGCAGCACACGCCGTGCACGCCCAGCTCGCGTGCGGCCGGCAGCAGCGCGGGCGAGCGCTCG
>NZ_JAWOAI010000075.1:0-26364 GCF_033194735.1 Streptomyces sp. W16 | reverse complement strand
AAGCGGGCGCGGAAGCCGGGGTCGTCCGCGTACTCGGCGCGGATCACCTTCAGCGCGCACCACGCGCCGTGCGGCGAGCGCGCCAGATAGACGACGCCCATGCCGCCCGCGCCGAGCCGCCCGGCGAGCCGGTGCCCGCCGATCACGGACGGATCGGCGGGCAGGAGCCGTTCCACGGCAGCCGCCTCCGTTTCGTAGTCGTTCCCGCTCGTCGGATCCGAGCCTCGGTCAGCCCTGGCTCTGCGCCGCGCGATGGAGATCGCCGAGCGATCCCAGCTGTCTGAACCGCCCGCCGCGGACCTCGTGGACGAAGGTCTCGTCCGCCCAGCCCGTCGAGCTGTTGTCGTACTGGTGGAAGTCGCCGAAGGCGTACGTCCGGGCGATGCCCTGGTACTTCACCTTCGCCAGCCGCACGGCGAGATCGGCCCGCACCGGACGCCGGAGTGCCCCGGCCGGAACCGTGCGGGCGAACTCGGCGAGCAGCATTTTCGCACTGTCGTACGCTTCGGTCGCGTACGGCTCCGGAGTGCTGCCGTACCGCTTCCGCCAGGCCGCGGTGAGGTCCTTGGCCCGCTTCGTCGTCAGTACGGAGGGGTCAACGGCGTCCGTCACCACGTACCAGCCCTCGCCCGCCGCGCCCGCGAGGCGCGGGAAGTCCGAGCCGTACAGCTGGTGTTGCATCCAGCGTGGCCCGGTGAAGCGGGCCGCAGCCAAGGACCGGGCCGTGCGGACGGTGGCGTCCAGGGCGCCCAGGTACACGAAGGCCTTGACACCAGCGGCGAGCAGTTCGCGCACCGCCTTCGGTCCGTCGTCCGTGTCCTCCGCGACGACGCGGGGCACGACCTCGCTCTTGAGGATGTTGCGCCAGTTGCCGACCACCTGGGTGCCCTCGTCCTGCATGGCGGAGCCCCCGGCCCGGTCGATCACGACACCGGCCGGCACCACCTGTTGGGTGATGTAGGCGTGCAGTCCGATCCAGCCGCCGAGCGCGGCGTGGGCGGGGCCGCTCTGGAACGAGGACTTCGGCGACGTCAGGAAGTAGTCCTGCTGGCCCGTGCTGCTGGAGACATGGGTCAGCCCCGCCACACCGTAGACGGCCGCGGCCCGCTGCATGGGGAGCTCGGCGACCGGTCCCAGCACGGCGACGACGCTCCGGTCGGCGGTGAACTTACGGGCCACCTCCCGGGCGGTGTCCGCGTCGCCGCGGTCGGCGAGGACCTTGACCTTCAGGTCGTAGGAGCGCTTCGGAGTGGCGTTGTGCTGGGCGACGGCGAGGCGGGCGGCGCGTTCGGAGGCCCGGCTGACGGCGGCCTCGGCCGTGCCGGTGGTCGTGTGCACGCCGAGGACGTACACGGGACGCCCGACGCCCGTGGACGGCTTCTCGTCGTCCCCCGACGCCCACACCGCCGCTCCGGTCCCGCCGCCCGCGAGCAGCAGCGCGCCGCCGGCCAGCAGCAGCCGGCGCCGTCCCGGGTGACCGGTGGGGACGGCGGGATCGTCCACGACCGTGGGTTCGACGTCCGGGAAGGCGAGGCTCTCGGCGGACCGTGCGGCGACCATCCGGGCGACGGAGTCGGGGAGCCAGCTGCCGGAGGCGTCCGGAGCGTCGTCGGCGAGCAGGCCCCGTATGTCGTCGGCTGTGGGCCGCGCGGCCGGGTCCTTGGCCAGGCAGCGCTCCACCAGGGACCGCAACTCGCCCTCCACATCGCCGAGTTCCGGCTCGTCGTGGACCGTGCGGTACACCAGGGCATCCGGTGTCCCGGTGCCGAAGGGCGGAGTGCCGGTCGAGGCGTACGCCAGTACGCAGCCCAGCGCGAAGACGTCGCTCGCAGACGTGGCGGGCTGCCCCTCGGCCTGCTCCGGGGCGAGGAAACCGGGGGTGCCGACCACGAGCCCGGACGCGGTCAGCGCCGTGTCGTCGGTGGCGCGCGCGATGCCGAAGTCGATCAGGCGCGGTCCGTCCAGAGCGAGCAGTACGTTGCCCGGCTTGACGTCCCGGTGCACGAGCCCGGCCGTGTGCACGGCAGCCAGCGCCTGGGCCAGCAGTCCGCCCAGGACGCGTACGGCCTGCGACGGCAGTGGGCCGTGCGCGGCGACCGCCTCGGCGACGGAAGGCCCGGGGACGAACACGGTGGCCAGCCACGGCTCGCGTGCCTCGGCGTCCGCGTCCAGGACGGGAACCACCCAGGGGCTGTCCACCCGCCGCGCCAGCTCCACCTCCCGCGCGAACCGGGCCCGGAAGTCGTCGTCACCGGAGCCCTCCCCCCGGATCACCTTGACCGCGGCGAGTGCCCCGGAGTCGGTGCGCCCGAGGTAGACGACGCCCATGCCTCCCGCACCGAGCCGCCGCAGCAGCCGGAACCCCGCGATGCGGGACGGGTCGGACGACCGCAGTGGCTCGCTCACTGTCCCGCCCCCTTCGGCTCGGTCGGTTCCGCGGTGGCACTCGCATCGCCCGCCTTGCCCCGGCTGTCGATGCTCGCCGCGACGAAGGTCATTCCCTTGGCTATGTCGGTGGTGACGGTGGAGTCCTCGGTCTCGGTCCGGCCCGAGCCGTGCCGCGCGGTCGCGGCCACGGTGACCGGCCCCATGCGGAACTTGTACCAGTCGAAGGGATGCGCCTTGCCGCCGTCGGCGACCCAGTTCCCGCTCTCCGTCAGGTCGTCGTCCGAGATCACGGTCCGCCCGCCGGCGAACGCGTCGGCCTGGGAGTACAGGCCGCGTACCCGGTCCGTGGCGTTCAGTTGCTGCTCGGGACAGCGCAGCGGCTCCTCCAGCGACCCGGCCATGTCGCGCCGCGCCGACACGACGTCCTGGTGCACGGTGACGGTCAACGACACGTACACCGGCCCCTTGCCGCCCTTCGCCGGCAGCTCGTACATCCGCGTGAGACTGGCCAGCACTGTGCCCGGCAGCCCCTCGCGCCGCCACAGGCAGTCCTCGCCGAGTACGGCCCACTCGGCCGGATCGCTCTCGAAGGGATCGCGTTTGCGGTACCCGGTGCCGAAGTAGTCGGGGCGCACGGTGAGTTCACGAACGAACTCCACCGCCTCGGCCCGCGTCCTCGGTGCCCGGTCCTGGGCGAGCGTGTACGGCTCGTTCACGGGCGACGCCGAGGCCGAAGGCGACGCGCCGGAGCCCTTCTTCGGCGTCCCCTCCGCCTTGGGGGCATCACTCGACCCGCTGCTGCACCCCGCCAGCAGCAGCACACCCGCCGCCGCGCCTAAGACTGGTCTCCACCCGGCCATGCATCACTCCCACCCCTATGCCCGCACTCTTGGCACGAGTGTGGCGCACGTAAACGCTCTTGGTTGCCAACTGCCCTTACAAACCTGAGCAGTTAGGGGTTCTGACGACGACGCACGGCGCTCCGGTTGCAGCCGGTGCGTGCGGGCGGACGTATGCGGTCGCCGTCATCACCGGCGCCTCGCAGGGCATCGGCGCAGGTCTCGTCGAGGCGTACCGGAAGCTCGGCCGAGATCCTCCACGTCGACGGCGGCCGGAGCGCCGGCCGCTGAACTCCCCACGCTGGTGGGCTTTGTGGGCAGTAGTGGTGAAGTATCGATTCGGCTAACACCTCTCCAGGTTGTGTAGGAAATGTGTGAACGGCGTGATTGAATCATGCACAGCTCGGCCTGGTGGCTTGAAATCGACCGTTCGGTTCCCCGTGTCCTGTCCCCGTTCGCAGGATGTCCGCGCGCTCGTGCACGTCCGCCCGGCCGAGCCGGTACGAACGTGCGGCAGGGGTGGGAGTGGTCGATCCGCGCGCGCCCCTGCCGTGGCGCACCCTGTGTCCCCGCGCGTCTCCCGACCGGAGGCCCGCGCCCGGCGCGGCCCGGCGGTCTCCGCGGCCCGCCGGACGGGAGCGTGCGCACGTCACCGTGCCGGCCCACCGCCACTGCGATGCGGCCTGCCGTCACGTACGTGAAGGGAACCCTCGATGACCGCCACCGTCTCCGACTTCTACTACGGCGCAGTGACACCTGTCGCCGCCTACCTGATGGCATGCCTGGGAGCGGCCCTCGGGCTGCGCTGCACGACCCGTTCGCTGCGCCGCCCGCAGCACAGAGCGCGGTGGCTGGCGATGGGCGCCGTGTCGATCGGCTGCGGAATCTGGACCATGCACTTCATCGCCATGATCGGCTTCAGCGTCCAGGGCGCGCTGGTCAACTACGACACGACGAAGACGCTCCTGAGCCTCCTCGTGGCGATCGTGGTGGTCGCCATAGGAGTCTTCCTCGTCGGCTACCGGGGCGGCTCACCGCTGAACCTCGGTGTCGCGGGCGCGGTCACCGGACTCGGAGTAGCGGCCATGCACTACCTGGGAATGGCCGCCATCCAGACGAACGGCACCCTCCACTACGACCCGCTGACCGTGGTGCTGTCCGTGGTGATCGCCGTGGGCGCCGCCACCGCCGCGCTGTGGGCGGCGGTCTCCATCCACGCGCTGTGGGCGAGCCTCGGCGCGAGCCTGGTCATGGGTGTGGCCGTGACCGGCATGCACTACACCGGCATGGCCGCGGTCTCCGTCCACCTCACCCACCAGGCCGCATCCGCGCAGTCCTCGGCCGACCTGGTCGCGTTCCTCCTGGTCATGCTCGCCGGCCCGCTCGTCGTCCTGCTGGTCGCCGCCGTGATCGTCATGTTCGACCCCGACATGATGCTTGGCGACGACGAGCCGAGCGCGCAGATGCCCGCGCCCGCGCCGCTGTTCGGCGGCGACTCCGTGTTCCCGGCGCCGCAGCCGGCGCAACAGCCGCAGACGCGCACCTCCTGGTGACCTGACCCCGGCACCCCGAACACGCACGGCCGTCCGGGCCCGCTCCCGGGCGGCCACTCGCGCTCACCACTCTCACCCGCCGTTCTCCACAGGGGGAGTGCGGACGTCGGACGGTGCCGCGCCCTCGGTCCTGGCCTCCAGCGCCCGCAGTACGGCCACCATGTCCTCGCCGCCGTGACCTTGTGCGACGGTCTCGTCGTAGAGGGCGTGGCAGACGTCGAGGAGCGGGGAGGCCAGTCCGGCCTTGCGGGCGGCCTCCGCGATCAGCCGGTTGTTCTTCAGCACGTCGGTGGCCGCCGCCTGCACACCGAAGTCGCGCGTCACCAGCTTGGGCGCCTTCACCCGGGAAACCGAACTGGCCATCGGCCCCGCGTCCAGCACCTCCCGCAGCAGGCGCTGGTCGAGCCCGTGCCGGTCGGCGAAGTGGAACGCCTCGGCAAGTCCGGTGACCAGGGTGATCAGGAACAGGTTCACCGAGAACTTCATCAGCAGGGCGCCCGGAACCGCACCGCAGCCGAACGTCTCCTGGCACACCGGGGCGAGCAGCGGCGATACGGCCGCCACGGCATCGGTGTCGCCGGCCAGCATGCCCACCAACTTCCCCTGCTCCGCCGGGACTCGGGAACCGGAGACCGGGGCCTCGACGTATCTCCCGCCCGCGATCTCGATGTCGTCCTGGAGGCTGCCCGAATACTCGGCCGAGGTCGTGCCCATGTGGACGACGGTGTGTCCGGCGACCCGTGCGGCGACCCGTGCGGCGAAGTCCGGGGTGCCCCGGCCCCCTCCTCGACGCCGCGGTGCGCGAGGACGGCTGATCCGAGGCCCACGGGCATCGGTCGCACCACCGGTAACAGGTCATCCTGTCCGACGCGTCGGACGTGTGGCACCCTCACTGTTACGATTCAGTGACGCACGCCACCCCGGTCGGGCGCACGGCATCGGCTTGTCCGAGATGTTCCCAGGAGGCTCCCATGGCGGGCAGGACCGGCCGCGTGACGGCGACCGACGTCGCCAAGGAAGCGGGAGTCTCGCAGACCACGGTCAGCTATGTGCTGAACGACGTGCCGCACCAGAAGATCTCCGAGCAGACCCGGCGCAGGGTCCTGGACGCGGTGGCGAAGCTGGGCTACAAACCGTCGGCCGCCGCCCGCGCCCTCCGCCTGGGCCGCAGCGACCTGGTGCTGATGTTCCTTCCGGACGTTCCCGTGGGCGGCACTCTCACCGCCCTCGTCGAACTGCTCGGCGACGAGCTGGAGCGCCACGGACTGAACCTCGTCACCCGGCGCGAACGGCACGCCCCGCTCAAGTCGCTGTGGCAGGAACTCATGCCGGCGGCCGTGATGTCGGCCTTCGAGGTCTCCGCCGAGGATGTCGCCGCCATGCGGGCGGCCGGTATCCACGTGGTCAGCGCCGGGATGGGCCCCGCCGCAGCCCCCGGCGTGCTGACCATTCCCCAGACCTTCATCGGCGCGATGCAGGTGGAGCGGCTGGCCGACACGGGGCATGTCCGCCTCGGCTACGCCGCGCCGGGGGACCCCCGACTCCGCGACTTCCTGGCCCTGCGGCTCGAAGGCGCCCGAACCGCCTGCGCGGAGCGCGGACTTGAGCCGCCGGTCCTGCTGGACGTGCCCCTCGACATCGCGGCGGCCGCCGCCGCGGCCGAGCAGTGGCACTCGGCCGACCCCGCCGTCACCGGAGTGTGCGCCTACAACGACGAGACGGCTTTCGCCCTTCTCGCGGGTATGCGCAGGGTGGGCCTGTCCGCCCCCGGCGACCTGGCGGTGATCGGCGTCGACAACGACAAACTGGCGCCCTTCGCGATGCCGCCGCTGACGACGATCGACAACAACCTCGACGTCGTCGTGGGCCGCGCGGCCCGGATGATCGTCAGCGGCGTGACCGGCCGGGCACTGCCGTCGTCGCCCCAGGTGACCCCGCTGAGCCTGATCGTGCGCGAGTCGGCCTGACAGCGGTCGGCCCGACAGCGGTGGGCCTGACAACAGCCGTTCCGGCTTCGGGCGCGCAGTGATGCGACGCCCCGGTTAATTCCGGCTTTCCGGAAAACAGTGACGCACGGGTCTTGTGGCCCGCCAAGGGCTGGGCTTACGTTACGCATACGTTTCACTTGTACGTATCAGTGGCTGGTTCTCACCCACCGAAAACGGTGGCGAACACACCCTCTTCGGCCAGGGACGGCTGACCGCCAAGAACGGTCGTAGCCGCGTCAGGACCTGGTTCTCCCCTTACCTCCGAGGCTCTTGAGGGCGGCTCGACGCCTGATGCCGCCCGGTCATCCACTCACCAGCGGAGTACCCATGCGAAGAATCGCGCTGACGGCCGTATCCGCGGCCCTGATGCTGTCCGCGGCCGCGTGCGGCTCGGGTTCAGGTTCCGGTTCCGGCAAAACGGCCACCGGCGGCACCCTGACCCTGGCCCCTCTCGTCGCGGCGCAGCCGTGGGACCTGGCCGACGCCGGACTCGGCAACAACGCGCAGTACTACCAGCCCGTATACGACTCGCTGTTCCGGCTGTCCCCGACGGCCGAGGTCGAACCCAACCTGGCGACCAAGTGGTCCTACGACGCGGCCCGCACGGTACTCACGCTGACCCTGCGCAGCGGCGTCAAGTTCACCGACGGCACCCCCCTGGACGCGACGGCGGTCAAGACCAACCTGCTGCACACCAAGGGCGGCACCAGCGAGGCGGCGGGCCAGCTGACCAGCATCAGCGGCGTCGACGTCGTCAGTGCCACCGAGGTCAGGATCAGGCTCTCGGCCCCCGATCCCTCGCTGGTGCCGAACCTCGGCAACGTGGCCGGCATGATCGCGAGTCCCAAGGCCATCGCCGCGGGCACGATCAAGAACACCCCGGTGGGTTCGGGCCCGTACACCCTGGACAAGTCCGCCACCACGGCGGGCAGCACCTACACCTTCGTACGCAACCCGGGGTACTGGAACAAGGCCGCCTTCCCCTTCGACAAGATCGTCCTCAAGCCGCTGACCGACCCGACCGCCGTGCTCAACGCGCTGCGCTCGGGCCAGGTCAACGGCGCGCTGCTGGCCAGCGCCAAGAGCATCGCGCCGGCCAAGAGCAGCGGGCTGACCGTCACCAAGTTCACCTCCGGTGACGTCGAGGGCGTCTACATCTGGGACCGGGCCGGAAAGATCGTCAAGGCGCTCGGCGACGTCCGGGTCCGTCAGGCGCTCAACTACGCCTTCGACCGCTCCACGATCGTCAAGACGGCGAAGCAGGGGCTGGGCAAGGCGACCACCCAGATCTTCAACCCGGCCGGTTCGGCCTTCGACAGCTCGCTCAACTCGAAGTACTCCTACGACCCGGCCAAGGCAAAGCAGCTGCTGGCCGAGGCGGGCTACCCGCACGGCTTCTCGGTCACCGTCCCGGACGTGTCCTCGGTTTTCCCGGACCAACAGGCGGCCATGGTCCAGCAGTTGGAGGACATCGGGATCAAGGTCAAGGTCGACAAGATCCCGGTCACCCAGTTCATCAGCGCCCTCCTCGCCGGCAAGTACCCGCTGTCGTACATGACGCTGGCCTCCTTCCGCCCCTGGGACACCATCCAGATCGAGGTCGGCAAGAGCGCCCTGTGGAACCCGCTGCACACCGAGGACCCCAATGTCACCGACCTGATCACCAAGGCCCGCTCGGCGACCGGCGCCACCCAGGACGCCCTGTTCAAGCAGCTCAACACCTACCTCGTCGACCAGGCGTGGAACGCGCCCTGGGACTCCGTCGAGGCCGTCTACGCGACGACCAAGGGCGTCACCTTCACACCGCAGACGTTCGCCGCGGTGCCCCCGATCTACAACTTCAAGCCCGCCGGCTGACCAGGACGGCGGACCGGGCGGGCACGGTGGCACCGATCCCGCCCGGCCGCCGGCGCATAACAACGGCCGAGGAAAGGCAAGGTGGAGAGACTGATGATTGTTTTCTTGGTCCGGCGCATCGCCGCCGGGCTGGTCCTGGTCCTGGTGATCGCGACCACGACCTTCGCGCTGATGGGCCTCACCGGCTCCGATCCGGTACGCCAGATCGTGGGACAGACCGCCACCCAGCAGCAGGTGGCCGCGAAGTCCACCGAACTCGGGCTCGACCAGCCCTTCGTGGTCCGCTACGGGCACTGGCTCGCGGACGCGGTGCACGGCAACCTCGGCAGCTCGTGGTTCAGCGGTGAGTCCGTGACGACCTCACTGGAGAACAAGCTGCCGGTCACGCTGTCGATCGTGCTGGCGGCACTACTGCTGTCGGCGGTACTGAGCACCGTGCTCGGAGTGGCCGCCGCGGTCCGCCGGGGAGCACTTGACCAGGTGGTGCAGTTGCTCGCGGTCCTCGGGTTCGCCGTGCCCAGCTTCCTGGTCGCCTTGGTGTTCGCCGTGGTGATCGGCGTCGACCTGGGCTGGCTGCCCGCGACCGGCTATGTCCCGCTCGCGGACTCGGCGAGCGGTTGGCTGAAGTCGATCACCCTCCCCGCGCTGTCGCTCTCCGTCGGAGCGATCGCCGCCACCGCCCAGCAGGTACGCGGCTCCATGGTCGACGTCCTGCGCGCGGACTACGTACGGACCCTCCGCAGCCGAGGCATCAGCGAGCGGAGCCTGCTGTTCCGGCACGCGCTGCGCAACGCGGCCCCGGCCGCGCTGACCGTGCTGGCCCTGCAGTTCATCGGCCTGGTCGGCGGCGCGGTGGTCGTCGAGAAGGTCTTCGGCCTCAACGGGATCGGCAGCGAGGCGACGAGCGCCGGATCCCAGGGCGACACCCCGGTGGTCATGGGCGTCGTCGTGGTCATGGTCGCCCTCGTCGTGGTGGTCAACATCCTGATGGACCTCGCGTACGGCTGGCTCAACCCGAAGGTGCGTGTCGGATGACGCTGCCTCAGTCCGAAGAAACAGCGGTCACCGCGGCCGTCGCCGCACACGGAAGGGCGGGCCTCCTGCGCCGGCTGCTGCGCAGCCCGGTGGCTGTGACCTGCCTGGTCCTCCTCGCCCTCATCTCGCTGGCCAGCCTGTTCGCACCGCTGCTGACCAGCCAGGACCCGGCGCACACCTCGCTGACCGAGAGCCTGGCCCCGATGAGCGGAAAGCATCCGCTGGGCGGTGACGGCGTCGGCCGTGACGTCCTTGCCCGGCTGCTCTACGGCGGGCGCACCAGCCTGCTCGGCGCCCTGCTCTCAGTGGTCGTCGCCCTGGTGATCGGTGTTCCCGCCGGTCTGGTGGCCGGCTACTACCGCAAGTGGTTCGACGCGGTGAGCAGTTGGCTGGCGAACCTGCTGATGGCCGTACCGGCGATCATCGTGCTGCTGGTCGTGATGTCCTCGGTGGGTCAGAACACGTACATCGCCATGGCCGTCTTCGGCGTGCTGATGTCGCCGGGCGTCTTCCGGCTGATCCGCGCCTCGGTGATCTCCGTGCGCGAAGAGCTGTACGTGGACGCGGCACGGGTCTCAGGCCTGGCCGACCCCCGGATCATCCGCCGGCACATCCTGCCCGTCGTCCAGGCGCCGACCATCATCCAGGCCTCCCAGATGCTCGGTCTCGGCATCGTCATCCAGTCCGGTCTTGAGTTCCTCGGCCTGGGCTCGGCGACCCAGGCGAGTTGGGGCTCCATGCTCAACGACGCCTTCGCCAACATCTACAACAAGCCGGAGTTGATGGTCTGGCCGGGAGCGGCGCTCGCGGTGACCGTCGCCGCGTTCGGCCTGCTGGGCAACGCCCTGCGGGACGCGCTGGACGGGACCGCGACGCGCGGACGGAAACCGCGCGGCACGACGCCCCGCAGGCCGGTGGGGGTGAAGCACTCCGTATCGCCGGAGGCGGCGGACGCGCTGCTCGCCCTCGAAGGCCTGACCGTCTCCTATCCGACGGCCGAGGGAGAGAAGACCGTCGTCGACGGCGTCTCGCTCACCGTGCGTCGGGGCGAAGTCCTCGGACTGGTGGGGGAGTCGGGCTCGGGCAAGAGCCAGACCGCCTTCGCCGTCCTCGGTCTGCTGCCCCCGGAGGCCCGGGTCACCACCGGTCAACTGGTCTTCGACGGCACGGAGTTGGGAAACCTCGGCCGCGCGGAGATGAACCGGTACCGGGGCCGCCGGATCGCCTACGTGCCACAGGAACCGATGTCCAACCTCGACCCCTCCTTCCGCATCGGCGCCCAACTCGTCGAACCGGTGCGCAGACACCTGAAGTTGTCGGCCGCCGAGGCCAAGGCCAAGACCCTCGCCCTGCTGGAGCGGGTCGGGATCGCCGACCCCGAGCGGGTCTTCAACGCCTACCCCCACCAGATCTCCGGCGGTATGGCGCAGCGCGTTCTCATCGCCGGCGCGGTCTCCTGCGAACCGGACCTGCTGATCGCCGACGAGCCGACCACGGCGCTGGACGTGACCGTGCAGGCAGAGGTGCTCGACCTGATCCGGTCCCTTCAACGCGAGCGGAACATGGGCGTGATCCTGGTGACCCACGACTTCGGCGTGGTGGCCGACATCTGTGACCGCGTGACGGTGATGCAGACCGGCACCGTGGTGGAGTCCGCCCCCGTACGGGAGTTGTTCGCAGGCCCGCGCCACCCGTACACGCGGATGCTCCTGGCCTCCACGCTGGAGGACGCCGAGCCGAGGTCGCCGCTCAGCCGCATCGTGCCGGCGAGCGTCGCGGGGGCCTCGAAGGTCGCGGGCGTCACGGACACCGCGGGGATCACGAACACCGCACGTCAGGAGGGTCCGGCATGACCGCGACCATGAACGGGACACCGAACAAGGAGCTCCCGGCCGAACCCCTGCTGGCAGCCGACGACTTGGTCGTCGAGTACCCGTCGAAGGGCTGGCGCAAGCCGCCGTTCCGCGTGCTCAAGGGAGTGTCGATCACCATCGGCGCGGGTGAGACGCTCGGGCTGGTCGGCGAGTCGGGCTCGGGCAAGACCACCCTGGGCCGGGCCGTCCTCGGACTGGCCCCGGTCGCCTCCGGCACCGTCCGCTACGCAGGCAAGGTCATCTCGGGCCTGGGCGCGAAGGAACGCCGGGCGCTCAGCAGCGACATCCAGGTGGTGTTCCAGGACCCGTACACCTCCCTCAACCCGGCGATGACCGTGAACGACATCCTCAGCGAACCGCTCCGCGTCGCGGGCACCCCTCGCGCGGAGGCCGAGAAGCGGGTGCGGGACCTGCTCGACCAGGTCCGGCTGCCCGCCGACGCGGGGGAGCGGCTGCCACGGGAGTTCTCCGGCGGCCAGCGCCAACGCATCGCCATCGCGAGGGCGTTGTCCCGGGACCCGCGGGTCATCGTCTGCGACGAGCCGGTCAGCGCACTGGACCTGTCGACCCAGGCCCGGGTCCTGGACCTGTTCGTCGAGATCCAGGAACGCACCGGCGTCGCCTATCTCTTCGTCACCCACGACCTGTCCGTGGTCCGGCACATCAGCCACCGGGTCGCCGTCATGCGCGACGGGGAGATCGTCGAGACCGGCGACGCGGCGACGATCACCACCACACCCCAACACCCGTACACAAAGCGGCTGTTGCTGGCAGCGCCGGTGCCGGACCCGGCACGTCAGGCGGAGCGCCGGGCCGAACGGCAACGCCTGGCGGCGGCCATGGCGCCCGACGCCCCCACCCACACGTCCGTCATCGCCTCCACGTCGGGAGACCGAGCATGACCCTGCCCAACCCCGTCCTCCCCGGCTTCCACCCGGACCCCAGCATCACCCGCGTCGGCGACGACTACTACCTCGCCTGTTCGAGCTTCGAGTACCTCCCGGGCCTGCCGCTTTACCACAGTCGCGACCTCGTGCACTGGGAGCAGATCGGCAACGTGGTCACCCGCCCCGGGCAGTTGGCGGTGGAGAAGGTGCCCACGCTCGGCGGCGCCTGGGCGCCCACCATCCGATTCCACGACGGCCGCTTCTGGCTGGTCGTCACCGACGCGATGGGGCGCGGCAGTCTGGTCTTCACCGCTGAGCGGGCCGAGGGCCCGTGGTCGGACGGCGTCGTCATGCAGGGCATGCCCGGCATCGACCCGGACCTCGCCTGGGACGGCGACGGCACCTGCTTCGTCACCTACTCGGGGCTCCAGCTCGACGGCGACCACGCCGGCGAACACCTCGGCATCCAGCAGGTCCGGATGGACCTCGAAACCGGCCAAGCCCTCGAAGAACCAAGGTCGTTGTGGTCGGGCACGGGCCTGATGTTCCCCGAGGCGCCGCACCTGTACGAGATCGACGGCACCTGGTACCTCCTGATCGCCGAGGGCGGCACCGAACGCGGGCACTCCGTGAGCATCGCCCGGGGCACCCGCCCGGACGGCCCCTTCGAGAGCTGCCCCGCCAACCCCGTGCTCAGCGCCCGCAGCACCGACCGCCCGGTCCAGAACACCGGCCACGCCGACCTCGTACGCACCCCCGACGGAGGCTGGGCGCTGTTCCTGCTGGGCATGCGCCCCGGCGGACTGACGAGGGCCTTCTCGCCCATGGGCCGCGAGACGTTCAGCACCACGCTGGAATGGGTCGACGGCTGGCCGGTGGTGCAACCGGTCCAACTGACCCCGCCCACCGCACCGGTTGAGCACCACGAGGACTTCACCGGCACCGAACTCGGCCCGGAATGGCTCTCGATAAGGACCCCGGCCGCCGACTGGTCCTCCCTCACCGAGCGCCCGGGCCACCTCGTCGTCCATGCCGACGGCTCCACCATGGACGACCCTCGACCACGCTTCGTCGGCCGCCGCCAGCAGCACCGGTCGACCGTCTTCTCCGTCCGCGTGGACAGCACCGAAGGAGTCGGCGGCCTGAGCCTGCGGATCGACGAACGCCACCACTACGACATCGAGGTGGGCGCCGGCACCGCCCGGGCCCGCGCTCGCGTGGGCGGGCTCCACCAGACCTGGGAGCAGCCGGTTCCCCCGGGCCCGGTGACCGTACGCATCGAGACCGAGCCGGTCGCCGGCATGGGCCTCGACGCCCTCGGCCCGGACCTCGTGCGACTGTCCGTCGACACCGGCACCGACACGGGACCGGTCGAACTCGCCGCGCTGGACGGCCGTTACGTCTCCGCCGAGACCGCGGCCTCCTTCACCGGCCGTGTCGTGGGCCTGTACGCCGCCGAAGGAACCGTCGCCTTCGACCGGTTCGGCTACCGGGGCCAGGACTGACACCCGCGCCGTCCGAGACATCCGACCGGCACCCGACAGAAAGCCACCAGCACCGCATGGGCACCTTCTTCCCGCGCATGCTCTTCGGAGCCGCCTACTACACCGAGTACCAGCCCTACGAGAGACTCGCGCAGGACCTCGACCTGATGGCCGGGGCCGGCTTCAACGTCATCCGGGTCGGCGAGTCCGTCTGGTCGACCTGGGAACCCCGAGAGGGGCAGTTCGAGCTCGACTGGCTGCAGCCCGTGCTCGACGCCGCCCACGAACGCGGCATCAAGGCGATCGTGGGCACCCCGACCTACGCCGTCCCGCCCTGGCTGCGCCGCAAGTACCCCGAAACGGCGGCCCGTTCACGCACCGGGGAACCCATCCCGTACGGCATGCGACAGGACGCGGACTACTCGCACCCCGCCTTCCGGCATCTCGCCGAACGGCTGGTCCGCAAGGTCGTCGGGCGCTACGCCGACCATCCCGCGATCATCGGCTGGCAGGTCGACAACGAGCCCGGACTGCGCCTCTTCCACAACGACTCGGTGTTCCAGGGCTTCCTCGACCACCTCCGCGACCGCTACGGCGACGTCGAGACCCTCAACCGCCGCTGGGGGCTCACCTATTGGTCCCACCGCCTGCAGGACTGGGCGGACCTGTGGACCCCCGACGGCAACACCACCCCGTCGTACGACCTGGCCTGGCGCCGCTACCAGTCCCGGCTGACGCAGGAGTACATCACCTGGCACGCCGAACTGGTCCGCGGCCTCGTCCCGGAGCACCAGTTCATCACCACCTGCGTCGCCCTCGGCCAGCAGGGCCTGGACATCTCCGCCATCGGCCGGCCCCTCGACGTCACCGGGGCCAACATCTACTACGCCACCCAGGACGGACTGGCCCTGCCAGGCCCCGACGAGCCCGCCGGTGGACTGCACCCGTTCTTCGTCCCCTGGTCGGGCCCCGCCTGGCTCTCCCTCCAGAACGACCTGGCACGCGGCATCCGCCAGGAACCCTTCCTCGTCATGGAGACCAACGCCACCTCCATCGGCGGCTCCGCCGACAACTTCCCCCTCTACCGGGGCCAGGCCCGCCAGGCCGTGTGGAGCATGGTCGCGCGCGGCGCCAGAATGATCGAGTACTGGCACTGGCACTCCCTGCACTACGGCGCCGAGACCTACTGGGGCGGCATCCTCGGCCACAGCCTGGAACCCGGCCGGACGTATGAGGAACTCTCGGCGATCGCAGGGGAGTTGCAGCAGGCGAGCCCGACGATCGAGGGCCTGCGCCCCCGCAGCGACGTGGCGATGCTGCTGTCCGCCGACAGCCGCTGGGCCATGGAGTTCATGGCACCGCTCCGGGGCAACGCCCCCGCCTGGTTCGGCGATCCGCAGTCCTACGACCGGATCGTCGCCGCGTACTACCGGGGGCTGTTCGACGCGGGTCTGTCCGTCGACATCGTTGCCCCTGACCAACTGCCGTCCACCCCGCAGGAGTTGGTGGACCGCTGGCCGGTGCTGGTCGTCCCCGCGCTGTACATCGCGGACGACGCGACACTCGACCTGCTGCGCCGGTACGCCGAAGCGGGCGGCCATCTCGTCCTCACTCCCCGCACCGGCTACGCCGACGAGGAGGCCGTCGCCCGACACACGCTCATGCCCGGAGTGCTGCGCCCCGCCGCGGGCGCGCACTACCAGGAGTTCACCAATGTGCTGACCCCGGTCACGATCACCAAGGGGGAGGGGACGCCGAACGGCCCTGCCCTGCACGGCCAGGCCACCGCGTGGGCCGACGGGCTGATCCCGGACGGCGCGACCGTCCTCGCCGGGTACGACCATCCGCACCTGGGCGAGTTCGCCGCCGTCACCACCCACGCGTACGGCGCCGGCCGGGTGACGTATGTCGGCACCGTCCCGGACCGCGAACTCTCGCACAGCCTCGCCGACTGGATCGCCGCGACCTCGCTGCCGACCGACGCCTGGCGCGAGGTCCGACCGGCATCCGTCACCTGCACCGCGGCCACCACCGCCGACGGCGCGATCCTGCGCTTCGTCCACAACTGGGCCTGGGAGCCGGTCGATTACCGCCTGCCGGAAGACGTCATTGACCTGCTCACCGGCGAGCCCCTCGCCGCCGGAACCGCCCTGGCGCTCGGTCCCTGGGACGTCCGGGTCCTCATCGAGAGCGCAGGCGACACCCCCACCAACCACCCTTCACCGAGGAGGACGCCGTGACCCGGCAGCCCACCCCCACCGACGCCCCGCCCGCGGCCGACGAGGCCGAGCTCGCCAGGCGCCTCGGCGCGCTCACCCTGGAGCAGAAGGTGCGGCTGCTGACCGGCGCGGACTTCTGGTCCCTCCACCCCGAACCCGCCGTAGGACTAAGGCGATTGGTCGTCTCGGACGGCCCCGCCGGAGTCCGCGGCGAACTGTGGGACGAGCGCAGCCCCTCCGCCAACGTGCCCTCGCCCACCGCACTCGCCGCCACCTGGGACGAGCAACTGGTCGAGAAACTCGGTGGGTTGCTCGCCAACGAGGCGCGCGCCAAGGGCGTTGACGTCCTCCTCGCCCCCACCGTGAACCTGCACCGAACCCCTTACGGCGGACGGCACTTCGAGTGCTTCAGCGAGGACCCGCTGCTCACCGCGCGGATCGGCGTCGCCTATGTGAAGGGCGTGCAGGGCGGCGGCGTGGCGGCCACCGTGAAGCACTTCGTCGGCAACGACTCGGAGACCCAGCGGATGACGCTCGACGCCCGCATCGGCGAACGCGCCCTGCGGGAGCTGTACTTGACGCCGTTCGAGGCGATCGTCGGCGAGGGCCGAGTGTGGGCCGTCATGGCCGCCTACAACGGGGTCAACGGACACCCGATGACCGAGAGCCCACTACTGCGCGAAGTCCTGCACGACGACTGGAACTTCGACGGTCTTGTGATGTCGGACTGGTTCGCCGCCCGCACCACCGAACCGTCCGCGCGCGCCGCGCTCGACCTGGTGATGCCCGGCCCCATCGGCCCGTGGGGCGACGCACTGGTCGCCGCCGTACGCAAGGGCAAGGTCGACGAGGCGCTCGTGGACGACAAGGTGCTGCGGCTGCTGCGCCTCGCCGCCCGGGTCGGCGCACTGGACGGCATACCCACCACCGCCCGGCCGCCGGAGGAGGACACGGCATCGGTGGCGGCCCGGCTGCGTGAGACCGCCGCCGCCGGATTCGTGCTGGCCCGCAACGAGAACGCCGTACTGCCCCTGAACCGCGTGGTGTTGAAGAAGGTCGCCGTCCTCGGCCCCAACGCCGCTGTGGCCCGCACCCTCGGCGGCGGCAGCGCCACCGTCTTCCCGCCGTACACCGTCTCCCCGCTCGACGGCATCCGCGCCGCCCTCGGCGACGGCGTCGAGGTCACCCACGGCATCGGCGTGACGCCGCAGACCCGCACACCGGTGGCGCCGCTGTCCCACCTCCGCCTCCCCGACGGCTCCGGCGAGGGCACAGAGGTGCGCTTCCTCGCCGCGGACGGAACCCTGCTCGGCACCGAGCGCCGCGCCGGAGCCGCCTACACCTGGATGGGGTCCTACGGCCCCGGAGTGCCCGTCGGCGAGGTCGCCCGGGTGGAGGTGCACACCGTCGTCCGCGCGACCGACGCAGGCCGCTACTCGCTCGGCGGCTCGGGCATCGGCCGGTTCCGGTTGTCCGTCGCGGGGGAACAGGCCTTCGACGTACGGCTCCAACTCCCGCCGGGCGCCGACCTGGTGGAGGGGCTGATGACTCCGCCCCAGCGGCTGCACACCGTCGAGCTGGCGGAGGGGGAGGAGACCGAGATCGTCCTCACCCACGACATCGACGTCGACGCCGTGTCGGCCTCCGGTTCGACGGGCGAGGCCATCGGTGACGCGGTCACCATGTTCCAGCTCAATCTGCAGCCCCCGCACGGCAGCGACGACGAGGAGATCGAGCGGGCCGTGGCACTCGCCCGCGCCGCCGAGGTCGCCGTGGTCGTGGTCGGCACCACCGAGGAGGTCGAGAGCGAGGGCTTCGACCGCACGAGCCTCGCCCTGCCCGGCCGGCAGGACGAGCTCGTCCGCCGCGTCGCCGAGGCCAACCCCCGCACCGTCGTGGTGGTCAACTCCGGGGCGCCTGTACTGCTTCCCTGGGCCGACGACGTGGCGGCCGTGCTGCTCGC
Organism: Streptomyces sp. W16; assembly: GCF_033194735.1. NCBI lineage: Bacteria > Bacillati > Actinomycetota > Actinomycetes > Kitasatosporales > Streptomycetaceae > Streptomyces > Streptomyces sp. W16. The sequence continues at coordinate 8,277 of NZ_JAWOAI010000075.1, read as the reverse complement.
CTGGTTCCCCGGCCAGGAGTTCGGCAACGCGCTCGCCGATGTCCTGCTCGGCACAGCGGAACCGGGCGGACGACTGCCGACGGTCTGGCCCGCGTCCGAGCGCGGACTGCCCACCACCGAACCGTCCGACGGCGTCCTCACCTACGACGAGGGACTGTTCATCGGCCACCGGGGCGCCGGCCGCGCCGAATGGCAGCCGCCCCGCTACGACTTCGGCCACGGACTCGGCTACACCACCTGGGAGTACGTCTCGCTCGACATCCCGGCCGAGGTGCCGCCGGGCACCGACTTCACGGCGGAGGTGCGCATACGCAACACCGGTACGCGGCACGGCAAGGAGGTAGTACAGATCTACGCCGGCCGCCCCGGAAGCGGGGTCGAACGACCGGTCCGCTGGCTGGCCGGGTTCGCCGTGGTCGAGGCCGCGCCCGGCGAGGAGACCGCCGCGACGGTGACGGTGGACGCCCGGGCCCTGCGCCACTGGGACACCGAGTCGGGCCGCTGGGCGGTCGAGCCGGGGACCTTCCGGCTGGAAGCCGGCCCGTCCTCGACGACCCTCCCGCTCACCGCGGACATCGCCGTCGGCCGGTCATGAGCGGTGCACGACCGCAAGCGGACCCGGTGACCGCCCCCTGGCGGCAGGCCGAGATCACCCTCACCGGGGTCCGCGATCACGCCAACCCCTACACGGACGTCGACGTATGGGCGGACTTCACCCACGAGTCCGGGACGGTCCTGCGTCGCCCGGCCTTCTGGGACGGCGGCCGGGTCTGGAAGATCCGCTTCGCCTCCCCGGAGCCGGCCGGCCGCTGGACCTGGCGCAGCGACAGCAACTGCCTCACGGACGAAGGACTGTCCGGGCGGAGCGGAACCCTCGCCGTCCGCCCCGCCACGGACGAAGACAACGCCTTTCACCGGCACGGCTTCTGGCGGATGTCACCCGGCGGACGCAGCCTGGTGCACGCCGACGGAACGCCCGCACTGCTGGTCGCCGACACCGCCTGGGCCCTGCCTTGGCGGGCCACGGAAGAACAGGTGAGGCAGTACGCGGCCGACCGGCGCGCCAAGGGCTTCAACGCGGCCCTGCTGATGACCGTCCAGCCCGACATGGACGCGCGCGGCCCGCGCGACCGCACCGCCGACGAGGGCTTCGACGTCGGCTTCGAGGACCTGCCCACCGGGCACGTCAACGTCCTCAACCCGGCGTACTTCCAGTACCTCGACCGCCTGACCGGCATCCTCCGCGACCACGGGATCGTGCCCGTCCTCCAGCCGCTCTTCCACGGGTTCGGCTGGAAGGGCCTGCGCGTGGCGGGCCCGGTGGTCCCGCCGCAGGAGTACGCGCGCTACTGCCGCTACCTGGTCGCCCGCTACGGCGCTGCCCCCACCGTCTACCTGGTCGGCGCCGACGGCGAGGGCGGCGAACCCCAGATCGCGGCGGGCGGCGCGGAGATCGGCCGCTGGGACGGCTACCGCCAGCCCTGCGGCATCCACTACCGGCCGCACTCCGCCAACCGCGCCCACCAGAGCGAGAGTTGGCTGCACTTCCAGTGGTGCCAGACCGGCCACATGGGCGGGCACGTCCAGGAACGGGTCGCCGACATGTGGCGCAACACCCCACCCAAGGCGATCGCCAACGGCGAGCCGACCTACGAGAACACCGGCCGCCCCGGCCGCGCCGCCGGCTGGTGGCAGGGACACGAGGCCTGGAGCAACCTCTGCGCCGGCGGCACGATGGGCGTCGTGTACGGCGCGGCGAGCCTCTGGCAGTGGCGACTGCACGCCGACGAACCCGGCCACGAGACGTACTTCCTCGCCGAGGACGCGGGCTGGCGCGAGGCACTCGACTTCGAGGGCTCCCACCACGTCGGCCGCGTCTCCCGCATCCTCGACGGCCTCCCGCTCACGGACATGCGCCCGGACTGGCGCTCCACCCTGGCACCCCGGGGCCTGTCCGTCCCCGGCGAGCTGTACCTCTGCTACGCGGAGGAGGGCGGCCCACTGATCATCACCGACCGGCAGAACGTCCCGCTTCCCTACCGAGTCGTCGACCCCCGCACCGGCGCCACCGTCCGCGAGGGCGTGCGCGCCGACGCCGGGGATCCCGTGCCCGACGAGGGAGGTGCGCCGAGGGTGTACATCTGCCATGCGCCCAGGGGGAGTTGATCCATGGGGGCATGCTGCATCTCGTCGCCGACTCGCGTCGTGTGATGCTGACGTCATGACTGATCAACACGGAGTTTCCGTCGTCCGCCGGCCGGGCGGGACGCTTTCCGACGAGGACGGGTTGGCCACGTTGCTGGCCGCCTACCATCTGCGGACGGAGGCGGAGAAGGGCCGGGCCGTTGCCGATGTGGACGGTCTGCCGGACCGCTACCGCGCGGAGATCTCGGATCCGCGGACCGCGTTCGCCGACGATGTGGTGCTCGTGGCTCTGAGCGGCGGCGCCCCGGTGGGCTGTCTGGTGGTGACCGCCCCCGCCGACGGACGGTCGGAGATCAAGAGGCTCTGGACCGCCCCGGAATTCCGGGGCCGGGGCATCGCGTCGGACCTGCTCGGCGCCGCCCTCGCGCACGCTGCGGAGAGCGGCGCGGGCGCCGTGCGGCTGTCGGTGTGGAAATGGCGGACCGGGGCCGTCGCTCTGTACGAACGCTTCGGCTTCACCGTCACCGAGTCATGGGACGATCGGGATCAACTGGTGTGCATGGAACGTTCCGTGTGAGCGTCCGATCGTGTCCACCGGGATCCCGAACAGGGCCTGGGCGTGCGGCCGTTGAGGTAGCGCTCCCCGCAACTGGGTTTCTACGACGGCCCCTTCGGCCCCGCCTGTGTGGTCTCGGGTGTCTCGGCGGGGGCGGGTGACGGATCGGCCGGTACCGGTTCGGCGCCGGGCTCGGACTGGTGGCCGCCGCGCAGGGCCGAGGCGATCGCGGAGACCAGCGCCATGCCCGCGGCCACGCCGAAGACGATGGTCAGGCCTTGGTGGAACGGGCCGGAGACCAGACGGGGGAAGAAGGAGTGACCGGTCAGGACGGCGCGCTGGGCCGTCGAGAGCCGGTCGAGGACGCCGTTGGTCGCGAGCAGGTGCTGAATGGGGTTGTTGCCGAGGAAGGTCGCGAACAGTGTGCTCACCGGTGGCAGCGACGCCGCCTGCTCGGCGGCACCGGCCGGTACGCCGTGTGCCTGGAGCCCCTTGCTCAGCGTCCCGGGCAGCGAGGAGGCGAGCCCGGAGACCATCAGGGAGAAGAACACGCCGATGGACAGGGCGGTGCCCGAGTTCTGGAAGGTGGAGCGCATGCCCGAGGCGACACCCCGGTACTCGCTCGGCACGCTGCCCATGATGGAGGACGTGTTCGGTGCGGAGAACATGCCCTGCCCCAGCCCGTTGAGCAGCAGCAGCGCCGCGAACATCCCGTAGTCGAAGTCGATGGGCAGCGCGAGCAGACCGAGGAAGGAGAGCGCCACGACGACCAGCCCGACCGTCGAGAACATCCGGGCGCCGAACCGGTCCGACAGATGTCCGGACACGGGCCCGGCGATGAGGAACCCGACCGTGAGCGGAAGCATGAAGATGCCCGCCCACAAAGGGGTGTCCTCGTAGTCGTAGCCGTGCAACGGCAGCCAGATGCCCTGCAGCCAGATGATCAGCATGAACTGCAGCCCGCCGCGCGCGATCGCCGTCAACAGCGCGGCCAGGTTGCCCGCCGCGAAGGCACGCACCTTGAACAGGGCCAGGTTGAACATCGGTTCGGCGGTGTGCGTCTCGATGTAGCAGAAGCCCAGCAGCAGTACGACGCCGCCGATCAGACCGCTGAGCACCCACGGGTTCCCCCAGCCGGTGGCGCTGCCGCCGTAGGGCTGGATGCCGTAGGTGATGCCCGCGAGGAGGATTCCGGCGCCCGACGCGAAGGTGAGGTTGCCGAGCCAGTCGATGCGGCCGGGGCGGCCCGCCGAGGTCTCGCGCAGGCTCAGGTACGACCAGATCGTGCCGGTGATGCTGATCGGCACGCTCACCCAGAACACCGCGCGCCAGTCGACGACGGCCAGCAGCCCACCGGCGAGCAGACCGAGGAACTGTCCGGCGAGGGCGGTGATCTGGTTGACGCCGAGGGCCATTCCGCGCTGCCGGGCGGGGAAGGCGTCGGTGAGGATGGCGGCCGAGTTGGCGGTGAGCATCGAGCCGCCGAAGGCCTGCACGATCCGCCAGAGGATCAGCCACATCGCGCCCGCCCCCGCGCGGAACGGGTCCAGGGACAGCGCGACGGACGCGCACGCGAAGATCAGGAAGCCGATGTTGTAGATCTTCACCCGGCCGAACATGTCACCGAGCCGGCCGAGCACGACGACCAGCACGGCCGACACCAGCAGATAGCCCAGGATCATCCAGAGCAGATAGCCGATGTTGCCCGGCGCGAGCGGATCGAGGCCGATGCCCCGGAAGATCGCGGGCAGCGAGATGATCACGATGGAGGCGTCCATCGTGGCGATCAGCACCCCGAGCGTGGTGTTCGACAGCGCGATCCACTTGTAGTTCGGCCCCGGAGGAGTGTCCTTACGACGCCCCGAGCGCACCGCGCCGAGCAGGGACGACCGCCCCCGGCGCGGTCCGGCCCCTTGCCCGTCGCCGGGTATGTGCGCGCTCTCGGTCACAGTCGCTCCGCAAGCCGGTCGAGGAGGGGGAGGGCGGACGTCAGTGCCGCGCGCTCCTCACCGGTGAACTCGTCGAGGACGGCCGCGAGGCGGTGCACCGACTCCGAGCGCCGCTCGGCCAGCATGGCGCGTCCCTCGTCCGTGATCGCCAGGATGCTCCGCCGCCGGTCCACGGCATCGGGGCTGCGGCGGACGAGCCCGCGCTGTTCGAGCAGCGCGAGGGTGCTCGCCATCGCCTGCGGGCGGACCCGCTCCAGCTCGGCGAGGGACGTAGGCGACTCGGACCCGTCACGGGCGAGCCGGGCCAGCACCGAGACTCCGGAGAGCGACACGTCCCCCACGGCGTGCGCCTGACGCAGGCGCCGGGTCACCCGCCCGACCGCGAGCCGTAGATCCGACGCGAGCCGAGTGGTTTCGTTCGGACTGTCCACCTTCATGATTACTAACACTAGATTTATCAGCCTGGACTGCTCAACCAATTGTTAGTAAATGGCGCGAGGAGGCTGCCGATGGTGAGAGGGCGTCCCACGGGACTGTTCGTCGGACTGTCCACCCTGGATGTCATCCAGCTCGTGGACCACGCGCCGGGTGCCAACGAGAAACTCACCGCCCGGGACCAGGTGGTCGCCGCGGGCGGCCCGGCGGCGAACGCGGCCGTGGCGTTCGCCCACCTCGGCGGTACAGCGACGCTGCTGACGGCAATCGGCCGCCACCCGTTGGGAGTTGTGGTTGCCGCCGACCTGCACGCGCTGGGCGTGACCGTGTCCGACCTCGCCGCCGACTCGATGCAGCCGCCCGCCGTGTCCTCCGTCCTGGTGACCGCGTCCACCGGGGAACGCGCCGTCGCCTCGACCAACGCGACACGACACCGGCTCGCCCCGCCCGACGATCTCGACGCGCTGGTGGCGGCCTGCGACATCGTCGAGTTCGACGGCCACCACATGGAACTGGCCGTGGCCGCGGCCCGTGCCGCGCGTGCCGCCGGCCGCACGACCGTCCTCGACGGCGGCAGCTGGAAGACCGGCACCGAGGACCTGCTGCCGTCGATCGACGTGGCCGTCTGCTCGGCCGACTTCCGCCCACCGGGCACGCACACACCGAGGGACACGCTGCGGTTCCTGCGGGAGCACGGGGTTGTCCGGTCTGCGGTCAGTGGAGGAGCGGGTCCGATCATCTGGGCGGGTCCGGGCGGCGAAGGCGCGGTGGATGTGCCCGTGGTCGAGGTGGCGGACACGCTGGGCGCGGGGGACGTCCTGCACGGTGCCCTCGCTCATCAACTCGCCATGCGGGGTGGCGGTTTCACCTCGGAGGCCTTCGTCGAGGCGTTGAGCGAGGCGGTGGTGGTGGCTTCGCGGGCGTGCGGGTCGTTCGGTACTCGGGCGTGGATGCGGGAGGGGTGACCCTGACTCGACTCGTCCAGGCCTGAGAAGATCACCAGGAACGTACGCATCACGGGACCGTACGAACCAGGGGTGGGAAAAACATGATCGTTGTACTGCTGCTCGGTGTCTTGGCGCTCATCGTCGGCGGGTGCGCGTGTGTGGTGTGGGCCGAGCGCGGCGGGCCTCGCTGGGTCCGCGTCGCGGCGACCGTGACACTCGCCGCGAGCGAACTGCTGCGCAGCTCCGAGAAGAAGCGGCGCCGGGGACTGAACCGGAGTGACGGAAACGACGACTAGCAACGTCAGGTTGCGACGGCCTGTGGCGAAACCGGTGAGGGAACTCGCCGGGGCGGAACCCTCTTCCGTGTGCCAACATGCCTAGACTGAGCCGCCGTTGATCGTCACATCCGGCCGGTCTCGGGAGGACCGTATGACCCGTATCCCGTCTCGACGTACCGCTCTGCGTGGCCTGGTGGGTGCCTCGGCAGTGGTCGTCGGCTTCGATCCGTTCACCCGTGGCTGGGCGGTGACCGACACCGGGCGTCCACTGAGCGGCATCCCGCGCCTGGACGGGACGCTGCTCACCGACGACGCCTCGCTCACCGCCGACGCCGACGACTTCGGCCACATCGTGCACCGCCGTCCGGCCGCGGTGCTGCGGCCCGGCTCCGTGCGGGACGTCGTCGCCATGGTGCGGTTCTGCAATCTGCACGGCCTCAGCGTGGCCCCGCGCGGACAGGGCCACGGCACGAACGGACAGGCGCAGGTCGAGGGCGGGCTCATTATCGAGACGGAGCCGCTCGCCTCCATCGGGCCCGTACGGACGGACAGTTCACGGGTCACGGTCGGGGCGGGCGCGAAGTGGAGCGACGTCGCCAAGGCCACCCTCGCCCACGGACTGACCCCGCCCGTCTTCACCGACTACCTCGAACTCTCCGTCGGCGGCACCCTGTCCGTCGGCGGCCTGGGCGGTCAGACCCACCGGCACGGCGCACAGGTCGACAACGTCCTGGAGCTCGAAGTCGTCACCGGAGCAGGGGAGTTGCTCCGCTGCTCCCCGTCCCGACACCGCGACCTCTTCCACGCCGTGCTCGCCGGCCTGGGGCAGTGCGCGGTGATCGTCGGCGCCACCCTGCGCCTGGTCCCGGCCCCGGAGACCGTACGGCACTACATCCTCCCGTACGGCGACCTCCAGACGTTCCTTGACGACCAGCAACTCCTTGCCACCGAGGGGCGTTTCGCCTACCTGGAGGGCCAGGTCGGCGCGGACACCGCCGGAGCCTTCAACCAGTTCGCCATCGAGGCCGTCGCCTACGGACCGCCGGTGGGGGACACCCCCGACGACACCGTCCTCCTGCGCGGTCTGCGCTACGCCGCGTCCGGCGCGCAGATCACCGACCTCGGCTACTACGACTTCCTCGACCGGCTCGCCCCCTCCGTCGCCGCCCTGAAGGAAGCGGGCCTGTGGGCCTACGCCCACCCCTGGCTCAACCTGCTGCTGCCCGGCCGCAGCACCGCCGACCTCGCCACCACTCTCCTCGGCGCGCTCACCCCGGCCGACCTGGGGCCGGGCGTCGTACTCCTCTACCCGCTGCTGCGCGACCGCCTTCACACCCCGCTGCTGCGGATGCCCGACGACCCGGTGCCGTACCTGTTCGCCGTCCTGCGCACCACACCGCCCGAGGACACGGCCACGGTGCAACGACTGCTGAGCGCCAACCGGTCCGCCTACGACACGGTCCGCGCGGCCGGCGGCACGCAGTACCCGGTCGGCTCGATCCCCTTCCAACACACCGACTGGAAACGGCAGTTCGGCCCGGTGTGGAGCCGGTTCGCCGAGGCCAGGAGGACGTACGACCCGAAGGGGATCCTGGTACCCGGGCAGGGCGTCTTCTGATCTCCGCCGCACTAGTCGGGCGGGAGGTCCGCCAGCGCGTCGCGCAGTGCGGCGCGGGAGGCCACGCCCAGTTTCGGGAACAGCTGGCGCAGATGGGCGGCGACGGTGCGGGGGGAGAGGAAGAGGCGTTCGGCGATCTGTTTGTTGGTGAGGCCGGCCGCGGCGAGGAGGGCGATCTCGCGTTGTTGCGGTGTCAGTGACGCCGGGCCGGTGACGCCGGCGGCTGCGACGGACAGGCCGGTCGCCCGCAGCTCGTTGCCCGCCCGGGCCGTCCAGGGGCGGGCGCCGAGCCGTTCGAAGGTGTCGATCGCGTAGGCGAGTTGGGTGCGCGCCTCAGTGGTGGACTTCA